>JAIXVS010000351.1 GCA_027482795.1 Rhodobacter sp. | reverse complement strand
CAAAGGTGCTGAAAACCTCGCTTTTGAATTTTGACAAAATGATATTGGGGCTGCCCGTTACAATCACCATGCCCGCCACGCCAACAAGCAGCATCGCCAGCCCAATGGGCGCGCGCATGAAAATGATGGCCAGCAGAATGGGAAAGGCCAAAAGGCCGATTTCAACGTTGCTCAATGGTTTGCTCCCTCGATTGTGCGGGTAACTTTGCCTGTTAGGGCGGCGCGCGCGCGGTCATAGGCCGACCAAAGCCCAACAATAACCCCAACAAACGCAGGGAACAGCGCGGCGAAATATCCCCACCAGACGGGGATCGCCAGCAGCATAGAGATTTCATTATTTGTCAGCTTGTCCAAAAAGCCTTCATACAAACGCAATGCGATAAAGATCATCGTGGCTGTCAAAAGCACTTCCCAAATGGCCAGCAAAATCAGATTGGTGCGCTGCCCCATGCCCGATGTGAACACATCAACAGTGGCATGGCCCGCCACCAATTGGCACAGCGGCAGAAAGCAGAAGATCACAAAGGCAATCGTCATTTCGGTGATTTCATAATCGCCCGGCACAGGGCCAAGACCAATAGGCACAAGCGCGCGGCCGATCACACTGGCCACTGTCATCAAGATGATCGCCAGCAAACTTAATCCGCCAATCATGGCCATTGTATTGGCCAAGGCATAGCTGAGTTTTTTCAAGATATCCTCCCTCGGGCCTTGGCCCCAAAAGCAAATACCGCACCAAGGCTGCGCCTTGGTGCGGCAGGTTTCCGTGGGTTATTGGCCCAGCAATGCTTTTGCGTCGTCTAGAATGGCCTGACCATCAAATCCAGCGGCGGCGCTTTCGGCAAGCCATGCGTCATAGGTGGGCTTTGCAGCCTCTTCCCAGACAGCCGACTGCGCTGCATCCAGCGTGATGATGTTATTGCCCAAATCAACCGCGATTTGGCGCGCTTTGGCATCGGCCTCTTGGCTTAGCTTGCCCGCCATAGCAGAAAATTCCAGCCCCGAATTTGCGTCAATCACAGCCTTTAGATCATCGGGCAGCGCATTGTATTTGTCTTTGTTCATCGCAATGATGAAGGCACCTACATACAGGGCTTTGCCCGTAAATTCGGTGTGGTTCTTGACCAATTCAGCCACTTTCAAGCCGCCCGTCACTTCCCAAGGCAGCATCGTGGCGTCAATCACGCCTTTGGACAAAGATTCAGGCACGGCAGGCACGGGCATACCAACAGCCGTTGCGCCCAGCGATGTTACCATCAAATTGGTCACGCGCGTGGGCGCACGCAGCTTGACACCCGCCAGATCGGCAGGGGTGGTGATGGGCTTGGCCGAATGGAAATTGCCTGGCCCATGGGTGAACATCGCCAGCATTTTGTAATCGGCATATTCGGTGTCGAACATATACTTCTCGCCCAGCTGATACAGCGCGCGCGAGGCGGATTCGGCATCATTCACAAGAAATGGCAATTCGATGGCTTCGGTGCGGGGAAAACGTCCGGGGGTATAGCCGGGCAGCGTCCAGATAATATCGGCCACGCCATCTTTGACCTGATCGACCAGTTCTGGCGGCTTACCGCCCAATTGCATCGCAGGGAAATGTTCAAACACAATGCGCCCGCCAGATTCTGCGGTGATTTTGTCCATCCAAGGCTGCAACACCATCGATGGCACGGGGGCCTGCGCAGGCAGCATTTGGTGCAGTTTCAGCACGACCTCTTGCGCAAAGGCCGCGCCAAGGCCAAAGCTGCTGACCAGCAAAGATGCCCCCATCAGCCGCGCGAGTTTTGTGGTTAGTGTTGTCATGACGTCCTCCCTTTTGGTTGTTTCATTCCTTAGCTTCCGCTGCACGGCGATCCATTCCCATGGCCGCAAGCGGACTTCCCTTAGGCAAGGTTAGCTAAAACTTATGTATAGCGATAATGCAAAAGACGCTTCTATTCATAACCAATAGGTTATGAAACCCCATGGTTTACGCCCCTAACGCCGCCTAATATGGCAATCCACAATAGTTTTCGGCCAGAATCTTGCGTGCATCGCCAGAGCTGTTGAGCGTGGCAAGTTCGACCCGCTGCATCCGCAGATCAAATTCGCTTTGATCAGGAAATTGATGCAGCATCGTGGTCATCGACCATGAAAACCGCATCGCCTTCCACACGCGCGCCAGTGCGTCGGCCCCATAGCGCGCCAGCAAATCGCCCGACCCATCCAAAAAATGCGCCTTCAGCGCGCGGGTCAGATAGAACACATCAGATGCGGCCAAGTTCAGCCCCTTGGCCCCCGTGGGCGGCACGATATGGGCTGCATCGCCGCACAGGAACAGGCGCCCCCACTGCATCGGCTCGCACACAAAACTGCGCAGGGGGGCTATGCTTTTTTCAATCGACGGGCCGCGCACCAAACCGCTGGCAACCTCGGCAGGCAGACGTGCGCACAGCTCGTCCCAGAACGCCTCATCGCTCCAATCTTCGACCTTATCGGTCAGCGGCACTTGGATATAGTAACGCGACAGGTTGGGGTTGCGCATGGATGCCAGCGCAAAGCCGCGGTGGTGGTTGGCATAGATCAATTCCTCATGCGCGGGCGGGGTGCGCGATAGAACACCCAGCCAGCCAAAGGGATAAACCTTTTCAAACTCGCGCCGCACATCGGTGGGAATGGCTTGGCGGCTGACGCCATGAAACCCATCACAGCCCGCGATATACTGGCAATCCACCCGCTGCGGCGCGCCGTTATGGGTAAAGGTCACATAGGGCGCATCGGGGTGCAATTCATACAACGCCACATCGGCGGCATTGTGAAAAATCTGCGCGCCCAGCGCCTCTTGCGCATCATACAAATCGCGGGTCACTTCGGTTTGGCCGTAAACCATCACCTCTTTGCCGCAGCTTTCGTGAAAATCGATGCGGATCATCGTATCGTCAGAGGTTAGAATGCAGCCGTGATGTGGAATGCCTTCGGCGGCCATCCGCGCGCCAACGCCTGCTTCGCGCAAAAGTTCCACCGTACCAGATTCCAGCACCCCCGCCCGAATGCGCGAAAGAACATAGTCGCGCGATTGCCGTTCGATAACGACAGTCGAAATACCCGCTTTCATCAGCAATTGCGACAACAGCAGCCCCGCAGGACCACCGCCAATAATGGCCACATTGGTTTTCATATTCGCCCCCAAATCCTGCAACTGTGGCGCAAGTTAGCGGCGCGCTTTTCAAACAGGAATGGACGGGGCGGATATTGTATGGCATTTTTCGGACATGCGCACCAACATCCCCCACCCCCAGAAACCCGCCAATGCCATTCCAAAATGGAACCTTTATGGCGAAGAACAGGCTTTGCCAGATGTGCTGCATATTGAAACAATCCCCTCACGCGCGGCAGGTTTAGATTGGCATATCGCCCCGCACCGCCACCCGCATTTGCACCAGTTTTTTCTGATTTCCGAAGGTGCGGCTACTGTTCGGCTGGATGGGGCCACCCCGCAGATTGAACCTCCGTTTTTGCTGAATGTACCCACGGGCGTGGTGCATGGATTTACCTTTGCAGCAGGCACACAAGGCTGGGTTCTGACGGTACCCCTACAAACCCTGCCCGAGGTGTTGGCCCCCGCGCAAATGCAGGAAACCGCCTTGGGCAGGGCAGGGTTTTTACCCGTAACTGATAACATAATTGATATTTTTCAAACTATTGAGGCCGAGCACGCCGCCACACATGCGCTGCGCACCCTGATGCTGCGGGCGCAGGCGATGCAACTGGCTTGTGTTGTTCAGCGCGGGTTTGCTGCGGCTGATATGGCAAAGGGGCCGCAGACAGACCCACGCTTTGTGCAGTTTCAGGCCCTGCTGGCCCAACATCTGCGCGCGCCTTGGCGGCTGGATGACTATGCAAATGCCTTGGGCATATCGCCGCGCCATTTGTCGCGCATTTGCCATGCCGCCACGGGCCAGCCTGCTGCCGAAGTGATTGAAACTGCCACCATCCGCGAGGCGTGCCGCCTGCTGGTTTACACCCGCGCATCTGTGGCGTCGGTCGGCTATAGTCTGGGCTATGAAGACCCGTCCTATTTTTCGCGCGCGTTTCGGCGGGTGACAGGGCGGGCACCATCTGCCTACCGCGCTGCATTCGATCACGGCTAGATAGTCTTTTTCTGCCATATCAGCGGCCTAGGGCCTTTTGGGCAGGCCCAATTTTGCCAAACGGTAATCAAACTTGGCACGGCTTAGGCCCAGCGCGCGCGCAGCAGCCGAGACATTTCCATTCGCCGCCTTTAGCGCGGCGGTGTAGGTATCTTGTTCCAACTCGTCAAAGGTACGCCCCCCGACAGGATCATGCGCAGTGCCAAGCGTGCTGCGGCGCACGATACGGCCCGATTTGTGCAAGCCATCCACAAATTCGGGCATCTGTTCCATGCCAGTGAAGATATGCGAAATCTCCAGATCGCCGCCAGGTTCGGCATAGATCACCCCGCGTTCGATCATATTGGACAATTCACGCACATTGCCTGGAAAATCATAGCGCATCAGCAAATCCATCGCGGCGGATGTAACTTGCCGCAGCGGTTTGCGGTGCCGTCTGCTGTGGGTTTGCACAAAGTGATTGACCAGCATTGAAAGATCATCGCGCCTATCGCGAAGGGGTGGAATAACGATGGGCAGCAAGGAAAGCCGATAATAAAGATCGCCGCGAAATGCGCCGCTGGCGACCGCTTCACGGGGCGCGCTGCCTGTGGCAGACATGATGCGCAATGGTTTTGCCTGTGGTGTAACCCCCGCCAAATAGGCCGCCAGTTGCGATTGCTGGGCGCGCGGCAGCAAGAACAGATCGTTCAAGAACAACGTGCCGCCTTGGGCGCGCTCTATCGCGCCACCGCTGCCAAACAATGCCAAGTCCGACTGGCCACTGGCAATGGCATCGCAATTGATCGTCACAAACGGGCCTTGCGGGGTGCGGCCAATTTCGTGCAGGCGGCGGGCGAAGTATTCTTTGCCCGTGCCAGCCTCGCCCAAAAAGATGACGGGCTCGTCATAGCCTGCCACACGTTCCAGCAGGCGCTTGGCCCGTTCGATCACAACGGTTTTGCCCAAAATCGCGTGGGGGACATCTTGGGTGCCCGCCGTTTGAGAAGCGTCAGACGGGTTCCAAGGTTTGCTGCGCTGGCGTTCTGGGGCTGGCGAAAAATCGCGCAGTTCTGGCACATCATCGCCCCAAGCGGCGGCGTTGCGGCCAATCACAACGCAGCGTTCGGCCCCCATGCCCATACATTCCACTTCACGGAAGATCACAGGCTGGCCCAGCAGCGCCGAAGTAAAGCCTGCGGGCGCGCCGACCTGCATCCAGCAGGTTGGGCAATCGGAAACGCCAAAAGCTTTGGTGTGTTCCACGGCTTCGGTGCTGTCGTGCCAATGAAATTCGCCGTGGTAATGGCCGCGCTTTACATCAAACTCGAACCGTTTGGTGGTGACTTTGACAAAGCCTTCCATGGTGTGCAGGCGCGGGCCCGCAGCAAGGGCGGCTGTAAGATCGTTTTGGTGAAAGCGTTTGCGCACCAGATCAGCGTAAAGCTGGCCTTGGCCCCAGCCCGTGCGATAAAACAGCTTGCGCGCCGTATCCAGCCCCATGGATTTGATGATATCGCGCCGCAAATTGCCCAGCACCTCGGTTTGCATCATCACCATGCGCTGGTCAGACAGCCAGATGCGCCCATCGCCCAGCGCAAATTGCAGCGCACCCGCCAGATCAGCCAAGGTGGGCGCGGCCCCTTCTTCCAGCAGTTTGCTATCCCCGCGCGCGGTGATTCGCGGCGCCCTTCGGGAAGCTTCCGATAGGGTGATACGCTCGCCCATGTTTCACCAATTCATGAATTTTCAATCAGATTTCAGTATTTCATGAAACCACATGAAATGCAAGATGGGTAAAATTAATGTTTATAAACAATAATTTAAACACATAAGATGGTAACTTATAAATATTTGTTGCCAAATCATTTTCTCATGCTTTGTTTGCATCACTCGTTCTGGGAGGAACGGCGCAGTTTGCTTTTTGCAGCGCGCAGCAACGAATTCAGGGCCGCACAAGGCCGCTATCTAGGGAGGATAGAATGGACGGATCAGCACCGGTTTTTCTGGCACAAGACGCTTGGTCAGGAATGATTTTTTCCAGCGGTTGGGGCCACGCCAAGGGCGGGGTTTATGACGTAACCGCACCTGCCGACGGCAGCCATGTGGGCAAAGTTGGCAATGGCAACGCAGCCGATGTGGCCCGCGCCGCCGCAGCTGCCGCCGCCGCGCAACCCGCTTGGGAGGCCACTGCGCCTGCCACCCGCGCCAAAATTTTGCGCGATGCTGCTGACATTTTGGAAGCGAACCGCGAAGAGCTGATCCCTTGGATCATTCGCGAAACTGGGTCGATCTTTCCAAAGGCTGCCATTGAAATTGAACATTCGGCAGGCTTCCTGCGCGCCGCAGCCGATGCAGCAACCGAAGAGACGCGCCGCGTTGTGCCATCGCTGGATGGGCGCGACGAAGAAGTTATCCGCGTGGCGCATGGCGTTGTGGGTGTCATCTCGCCCTTCAACTTCCCCCTGATCCTGTCGGTACGCGCGATTGCGGCTGCGCTGGCCACGGGCAATGCGGTTATCCACAAGCCAGACCCACGCACCCCCATCACGGGCGGCGTTATTATTGCCCGCATTTTCGAGGCCGCTGGCCTGCCAGCCGATTTGCTGCACATCATCCCCGGTGGGGCCGAAGTGGGCACGGCGCTATGCGAAGACAAAAACATCGCGATGGTCTCTTTCACCGGCTCGCCCAATGTGGGCGCAAAGGTGGGCGAGGCTTGCGGGCGTAACCTGAAAAAGGTTCAGTTGGAACTGGGCGGCAAGAATGCCCTGATCGTTCTGGATGATGCAGACTTTGATCTGGCCGCTGCCAATGCTGCTTGGGGCACGTGGCTGCACCAAGGGCAGATTTGCATGGCAACGGGCATGATTTTGGCCCCAGCCGCAATGGCCGATAAACTGGCCGCGGAACTTGCCACCAAGGCGGGCCGCCTGCCCGTGGGCAACCCTGCGACCGAGCAATGCGCCCTTGGGCCGCTGATCTCGGACAACCAAGCTGCGCTGGTCAAAGCGATTGTCGATGATGCCGTTGCCAAGGGTGCAAAGCTGCTGGCGGGCGGTACGCCCAACGGCCGTATGTTCCCCGCAACCGTTTTGTCGGGCGTAAAGCCAGGCATGCGCGCGTTTGAAGAAGAAATCTTTGGCCCCGTGGCTGTGGTTGTGGCCTATGACAACGACGATCACGCTGTCGAGTTGGCCAATATGTCCGAATTCGGTCTGGCCGCTGGCCTGATTGCCAAGGACACCGTTCGCGCCCGCAAATTGGGTATGCGCCTGCGTGTTGGCCACCTGCACATCAACGATCAAACCGTGATGGCCAGCCCCAACGCCCCCTTTGGTGGGCGCGGTAAATCGGGCAACGGCAGCCGCATTTCTGGCCCCGCAATCTGGGAAGAGTTCACCCAGTGGGTCTGGATCACCTCGCGTCCCGACGCTGTGATGTATCCGTTCTAATCGCCTAAGCATACAGGAACACAAAATGACTATTCAAATTCGGGCCGCAGTTGCGCGCGGCGCAGGGCAAGATTTGTCCATCGAAAACATCCAGTTGGACGAACCGCGCCCTGACGAGATTTTGGTCAAGGTCGTTGGAACGGGGGTCTGCCACACCGATTTGGTGGTGATGGCAGGCCACCTGCCTACCCCCATGCCCGTGGTTTTGGGGCATGAAGGGGCGGGCATTGTCGAACGTGTCGGAAGCGCCGTGAAAAAGGTAAAGGCGGGCGATCATGTTGTGATGACGTTCAATTCCTGCGGCACCTGCCCTTCTTGCCGCGATCATGACATTTCCTATTGCTACGAGTTTTTCCCCCGCAACTTTTTCGCCACCCGCGCCGACGGCTCGGTTGCGATTTCCAAAGGCGCGGAAAAGATTCACTCGAACTTTTTCGGGCAATCGTCTTGGGCCAGCCATGCCATTTGCCACGAGGCGAATGTGGTAAAGGTCGATCCATCGGCGCAGCTGGAGATTCTTGGGCCCTTGGCCTGCGGTATCCAAACGGGCGCAGGCACGGTGATGAACGCGCTAAAGGT
>JAIXVS010000330.1 GCA_027482795.1 Rhodobacter sp. | reverse complement strand
ACAAATACGGCCGCGCGCGCCTTGGTTGGATATAGCGTTGATCGCGCTTTGCTTTATGCAAGCGCAGGCTTGGGCAAAGTCGAGTTCTTTGATATTGACGGGCCGATTGACAGCGACAGCGGGCCGATGATTGGTATTGGTGGCAGATACGCCGTGACCGAAAGGATGTCCGTCAACTTAGAATATTCGACCTTAATGATCAAAGACTTCACAGGCATTCCCGTTGACGTGAATTCCAACCTTTTTGTGTTGGGCGTCAACTATAAATTCTAAACGACACCTCTTGCACAGTCGCCATTTCTGCCGCACCAAAGCGAAATGGCAACTGTGCTTTTCTACCACCTAACCCGATCCCCCGCCGCCGCGACGTTGCAGTCTATTCTGCCGCGCGCGTTGCAGGCGGGCTGGCGCGTTTTACTGCGCGGGGATGGGGCGGTTTTGGGGGAATTGGACACAAAACTGTGGGAAGGCGAGCCTGCCCAGTTCCTGCCCCACGCGCTGGCAGGTGGCGCGCAGGATGCAGATCAGCCTATACTGCTGGGCAATGTTCCCAGCGCGGGATTTGATGCGCTGGCCCTTGTCGGATCAACGCAGCTAGATATGACCGAGGCTGCGGCCATGCAGCGGGTTTGGGTGCTGTTTGACGCAAGTAATGACGCGCAGGTATCGGCGGCGCGCCTGCTGTGGAAGGCGGTCTGCGCAGCGGGCTTGCACGCCCAATATCACAGCGAGGAAAGCGGCAAATGGGCGCTGAAAACTGCCGCCAACGCGCCAGCAAGCCCTTGATTTAACGGGTCAGTTCCATCTGGTCATCGACCAGCGAGATATTGAACCGCCCCAAATATTCCATACCCAAAAGCGATCCGTCCATCTCGCCCTCATTCACAAAAGCGGTGACATTGCTATCGGTGAACGGGCCAAGGGTGATGCTATCCAGCATCACGCGTGCGGTGCGCACCTCGCCATTGGCGGTCATCGCGGTGCCTAAATAGCGCAGGCTGGCCAGATCAATTCCCAAAGATTGCGCATCGGCTTTGCTAAACACAATGCCGCTTGCGCCCGTATCGGCCATCAGGGTGATGTCCGCGCCGTTGATGTTCAATTCAACGTAATAATGCCCGTCTTGCGCGCGCGGGATCAGCACGCTGCCCGCCTGCACCGATTGGCTGGGCAGAATATCACGGCGCAAATCGCCCCAAATGCCATAGCCCGCCGCAACCGCCAAAAAGATCAGCCCCCACGCGGCGGCCACGCGAAACATCTCGCCCATGCGCGCGCGGTATTCCACCAGTGCCCAGCCGCCCAAAGCCGCCAGCATCAGTGAAAGGTACAAAACCGATGCGAAATTGTCGCCGTTCATTCAAACCCTCTGCCGCCGCCGCCACCCATGTGCAATGTAATGCATAAATCCCTTTATGCCACAGGTGCAAACAGTCTGCCCACTTCCTAACTCTGAAAATACCTCGGGGGTGAGCGTAGCGAGGGGGCAAAGCCCCCTTTGGCACCGCTACCCTGTTGCCGCCTCTAACTTTTCGGATGCAGCCAGCCACAGCGCCTCGGCGCGGTCTAAGGCCTCCATCACCTCGCCATATTTCTTGTTCCACGTTTCCAACTCGCCCGAACGCGCATCTTCATACAGGGCAGGGTCGGCCAGTTTTGTGGCCAGTTTGCTTTGCATATCGCCCAATTTGGCAAGGCGGTCTTCGCAGGTTTTGACATCTGCGCGCAGGCGTTTGACATCGTCGGCGCTGGCGCGTTTTGGCTTTTCAACGGCGGCTTTGGCAGGTTTTGCAACCTCATCGCCGGCAAGCAATTGGCGGCGATACGCCTCTAGGTCTTCGGTATAGGGGGCCACGGCCCCGCCTTTAACCAGCCAAAGACGATCCGCCACAAGGGACAAAAGATGCATATCATGGCTGACCAAAATCACAGCGCCCGAATATTCGGTCAGCGCGTTTACCAGCGCCTCGCGCGATTCAATGTCCAAATGGTTGGTCGGTTCGTCCAAAATCAGCAAATGCGGCGCGTCAATGGTGGCCAGCAGCAACGAAAGCCGCGCTTTTTGCCCGCCAGACAGCCGCCCAACCACGGTTTCCGCCTGATCTGCGCCAAGGCCAAAGGACGCGAGCCGCGCGCGCAGTTTGGGCTGACCTTCGCCAGGGCGCAGGCGCATGATGTGCTGCAAGGGGGTTTCATCGATGAACAATTCGTCCACCTGATGCTGGGCGAAATAGCCGATGCGCAGTTTGGATGAGCGCACCATTTTGCCCATCATCGTGGGCAATTTTCCCGCCAGCAGCTTGGACAGGGTAGATTTGCCTTCGCCATTGCGCCCCAAAAGCGCGATGCGGTCGTCTTGATCGATGCGCAGGGACAGGTTTTTCAGCACCGCGCGCCCGTCATAGCCCACAGACACGCCTTCCATTGAAATGATGGGGGGCGAGAGTTCTTCGGGTTCTGGAAAGGTAAACACCACCTTCTTCGCGTCTTCGGGCGCGGTGATGATATCCATCTTTTCCAGCATCTTCACGCGGCTTTGCGCCTGCACAGCCTTGGATGCCTTGGCCTTAAAGCGGTCAACAAAAGACTGCAAATGCGCGCGCCGCGCCTCTTGCTTTTTCGCCTCATTCGCCTGCACGGCGCGGCGTTCGGCAAATTGGCGCGCGAACTGGTCATAGGGGCCAGACCAATAGGTTAGCTGGCGGTTATCAAGGTGCAAAATACCCGACACGGCGCGGTTTAAAAGGCCGCGATCATGGCTGATAATCAGCACGGTATGGGGGTATTTTTGCAAATAGGCTTCCAGCCACAGCGCGCCTTCCAGATCAAGATAGTTGGTAGGTTCGTCCAGCAGCAGGTAATCGGGCTGGGCAAACAGGACGCCCGCCAGTGCCACGCGCATACGCCAGCCGCCCGAAAAATCGCTGCACGGGCGCAGCTGCGCCTCGGAATCAAAGCCAAGGCCCTTTAGAATGGCGGCTGCGCGCCCCTCGGCTGACCATGCATCAATATCGGCCAGCCGCGCCTGCACGTCAGCAATGCGGTGCGGGTCGGTTGCTGTCTCTGCCTCGGCCAATAGGGCAGCGCGTTCGGTATCGGCGGCCAGAACCGTATCCAGCAAGGATGTGCTGGATGACGGCACTTCTTGCGCCACACCGCCAATGCGGGCGCGGTTTGGCATTGAAATCTCGCCGCCTTCAAGCGCAAGTTCCTGTTTAATCAGCTTAAACAGCGTGGTTTTGCCCGCGCCATTGCGCCCGACAAGCCCCACTTTATGCCCCGTGGGAATGGTGGCCGAGGCCCCTTCAAACAGCGGGCGGCCTTCGACGTTATAGGTGATATCTTCGATTTTTAACATAAGCCGGGGGATGCCCGATGACGCGCGCGCCGTCAACCACTTAGCGGCTTTTCAACCGCTTTGCCGCGTGCTAAGCGCCGCGCATCAGCTTTCGGGCATTTGCCCTAACATTATGGAGAGCCAAATGGCCATTGAACGCACCCTATCCATCATCAAGCCCGATGCCACCAAGCGCAACCTCACGGGCAAAATCGTCGCAAAATTTGAAGAGGCTGGCCTGCGCGTTGTTGCATCCAAGCGTATTCATTTGACCAAGGCGCAAGCTGGCCAGTTCTATGCCGAACATGCCGAGCGCGGCTTTTACGGCGAATTGTGCGATTTCATGGCATCCGAGCCTGTGGTTGTGCAAGTTTTGGAAGGTGAGGGAGCAATTGCCAAAAACCGCGAAGTGATGGGCGCAACCGACCCTGCCGCTGCGGCACCTGGCACAATCCGCAAGGAATTTGCGCTGTCCAAGGGCGAAAATTCAGCCCACGGTTCCGATAGCGAAGCTGCGGCTGCGCGAGAGATCGCGTTCTTCTTCTCGGGCCTTGAACTGGTCGGCTAAAGGCGCGACGCCTTTAGGCATCACGTAAGGGGCCAGTATTAATTGGCCCCTTACACGAATAACACTATCAGAAAAGCCAAATGTCATTGACGGTTAGATTTGCAGCTGAATTTTGCAAATCGGCAATCAAAACTGGCCTGATGGACCCTGTACCATCCGCATCGTACCATAGTGTTTTATCGGGTGTGCGGAATATAAAACGGTCCAAAGAATCCAAAGATTTGGCGGGCATACCAGATGACTGCACCACGAAATGGGCTGGTGCCAATCTACCAGCCGCGAGGCCCGAAAAGCTGCTGGCCCGAAACCAAAAAGAATCATCGTTGTTGGACGCATTGCCGAAATCAAGGATCACATCCCGTCCTTCTAAAGGCGCAAGATAGCGAAATTGATCATGTCCTGCCCCGCCAGTCAGGCGATCATTGCCGAGGCCCGACATGATTGTGTCATTGCCAGCATCCCCCCGAATAACATCGTTTCCGGCGTTTCCAGCCAAGATGTCATTATTGCCAAGGCCCCAAAGCGTATCGTTTCCTCCCGCGCCTTGCAGCCGATTTGCGGCCGAATTTCCTGTAAAGACATCGTCAAACTCGCCGCCGAAGACGTTTT
>JAIXVS010000339.1 GCA_027482795.1 Rhodobacter sp. | reverse complement strand
TCCTGCTGCATGTCTCGCGTCCAGTGCGCTGGGACAGCGACCATGTTGTCACGCTGAACGATGATCTTTTGGCCATGGCGCAGGAATTGGTGTTTGGCGATTTGCTGTCCCGCACCCATATCGGATTGGATTTCTTCGATGCCACCATTTCGCGCACGGCGGCATGGGTAATTGGCACGCGCAATATGCAAAAGGCGCTGATGCGCGCCCTGCTGCTGCCGCGCGCGCAACTGGTTGCTGCCGAAGAGGCGATGGATTTCACCGCCCGCCTGATCTGGGCCGAAGAGGCGAAAGACCTGCCCTTTGCCGCAATCTGGGCTGAATTCTGTGCGCGTCATAACATGCCCGTGGGGGCGGCATTGCTGCAAGATTTAACAAGCTATGCCAGCAAAGTGGCCGATCGCGGCTAACCCCCGCTTAGGCACTCCGCCGATCTGGCAGAACGCATAGCATCTCATACAGGAAGTTGGCTGCAATCATGGCGGTGTTGCCCGTGGGGTCATAGGGGGGCGACACCTCGACCAAATCGCACCCCACAAGGTTTAGGCCCGCGCAGCCGCGAATAATCTCTAGGCCCTGAATGGTGGTCAGCCCCCCCGCCTCGATTGTGCCAGTTCCTGGCGCAAAGGCGGGGTCAAGGCTGTCGATGTCATAGCTTAGATAACACGGTGCATCACCGATTTTGGCGCGCACCTGTTCCATCAGCGGTTTCAGTGATTTGTGCCAGCACTCTTCGGCCTGAACCACTGTCCAGCCCTTATCACGGCCCCAGTTAAAATCATCTGGCCCATAGCCCGTACCGCGCAGGCCAATTTGGAACACTTTGTCATTTAGCAAACACCCGTCTTCCCATGCGCGGCGAAAGGGGGTGCCGTGGGCCTCGGCCTCGCCAAACATATGTTCGTTCGTATCAGAATGGGCATCGACGTGGATCAACGCGACGGAGCCGTATTTCTCGCGCATGGCGCGCAAAATGGGCCACGTCAGCGTGTGATCGCCGCCAAGGGTCAGGGGAATGGTGCCATGGGTCAAAACCTCGCGGTAATGATCCGTGATAATCGCGCAGGATTTTTTCAGATCAAAGGTGTTGATCGGCACATCGCCAATATCGGCGACCTGCATCCGTTCAAACGGGGCCGCGCCCGTGCCCATGTTGTAGGGGCGGATCATGCGGCTTTCATCGCGTATCTGGCGCGGGCCAAGCCGTGTGCCGGGCCTGTTTGATGTGCCAATATCCATTGGAATGCCGATAAAGGCTGCATCCAGCCCAGCGGCGGTTTCTGCGGCGGGCAGGCGCATCATGGTGGCAGGCCCGCCAAAACGGGGCATGGTATTGCCGCCAAGGGGTTGATTAAAGGAAGATGTCATCGTGTTTTGCCCCTACCACGCGTGATGCACATGCGGCGCAATGCGTGTGGTGTAAATTTCCCGCAGGGCGGCCATCACCTCGGCAGGCAGGGGGGCAAGCGCGCTGGCGCTGGCATTCATCTGCGCCTGCGCGGCGGTTTTCGCACCTGGAATAACGGTGGTAATCGCCTGCTCCATCAAAATCCAACGCAGGGCAAAGGGGGCCATTGCCACGCCCGCAGGCATCAGGCGGCGCACCGCCTCAACCGCGTCCAGCGCCACTTCATAGGGCACGCCTGAAAACGTCTCGCCCTTATCAAACGCTTCTCCATTGCGGTTGAACGCGCGGTGATCGTCGGCGGCAAACTGGCTGGCCGCGGTCATTTTTCCCGTCAGCAGGCCCGATGCCAGCGGCACGCGGGCAATCACCGCCACGCCCTTGGCGCGGGCAAGGGGAAAGAACACGTCTTCAGGGCGCTGGCGGAAAATGTTATAGATAATCTGCACCGAGGCAACATTGGGAAAGGCCACGGCCTTTATCGCCTCTTCCACCTTTTCCACCGATACGCCGTAGTGGCGAATTTTGCCCGCCGCCACCAACCGATCCATCGCATCAAAGACTTCGGCGCGGTAATACACCTCTGTTGGGGGGCAATGCAGTTGAACAAGGTCAAGGCAATCCACTTGCAAATTGCGAAGCGACCGTTCCACGAAGCCTGCGATATTGGCGTAATTGTACCCATCCGCGTTATGTGGCGACAGACGGCGGCCCGCCTTGGTTGCCACAAATGGGCGCGGGCCAGAGCGGGCCTTTAGCACCTCGGCAATCAGCATTTCCGAGCGCCCATCGCCGTACACATCGGCGGTGTCGATAAAATCCACCCCAGCGTCTAGCGCGGCATTCAGCGCGGCCTTGGCATCGCCGTCTGATACATCGCCCCAAGACCCGCCAATCGCCCAAGCGCCAAAACCCACTTCGGACACCGCCCGCCCTGCCTGCGTGAACAGCCGTGATTGCATGTTATCCCCCAATGCTGCGCCCAAATTGGCGCAAATGCTTTGGCCGTAACTGGCAGTATTTTGGCCCCCGTGGTCAAGCCCCGATCGCAAGGGATGGCACAACAAGCGCGCGGATTTCGCCGTCAGGCGGCGGCGTTGCAATCACATCCAGCGCCGCCTCTAGCGATAGCGTGCGGCTGATCAGCGGGGCGACTTTTACCGCCCCCGTGGCGATCAGGTCGGCGGCGCGGGCGTGGGTAAATGGGTTTAGGAAGGATGTTATCAGGCTGACCTCGCGGAACAGCAGATCAAAGGGTTCGATGTCTACCTTTTGGCCCGCAGGCAGCACGCCAAGGATCACCACCATGCCCCCGCGCCGCGCCAAACGCGGCGCGCCTGCAACAGTTGCCGCCAGCCCCGCGCATTCAAACACCACATCGGCCCCGCCATGCTGGCGCAAGTGTTCATCGACCTCGGCTGGATCAAGGCAGGTGGTTGCCCCGAGTTGCGCGGCCAAATCGCGCTTGGCGCGGTTGCGGGTAATCAGCACCACGCGCGTGGCCCCCGCCAGCCGCGCCAGTTGCACCGTCAGCAGCCCAATCACCCCGCCGCCAATAACCGTGACGGACGCGCCCGCCTTCAGCCCCGCCAAATCCACCGCGTGCAAACAGCAGGCCAGCGGTTCGCAAAAGGCCCCATGCAGCGGATCCAGCGACATGGGCAGCGCAAAGGCCTGCTTGCGCGGCATCACCACATATTCGGCAAAGCCGCCGCTCCGATGAATGCCAATGGCTTGCAGGTTGTGGCACAGGTTCACGCGCCCCGCATGGCAGGCATCACAGGCCCCGCAGGCGATATTGGGATCGCCCGTCACCCGCATACCGATTTTAAGGTCGCTCACGTCCTGCCCCACGGCCTCGATAATCCCTGAAAACTCGTGCCCAAGGGTGACGGGCGGGGATGATGGAAATTCGCCCAAAAACAAATGGCGATCCGTGCCGCAAATCCCGCAAGCCTCGACGCGCACCAAAACTTCATCAGCTTTTGGTAAGGGCATTGCGACATTTTGCACCGATAGCTTGCCGAGTCCGTCCAGAAATAAGGCCTTCATGATCCCCCCTTTGCGGCGCATAAGCGCGCCCGCCCAGTTAGTTTTGCTGATACTGCGCCATCAGCGTGGCAAGTGTCGGAATCCCGTCCGTGGCCGTAGCCCCTGCAAGGCAGGCTTTGGCGGCCAAATGCGCGATATGCAGCGTTTGCAAGGGCGGCCAATCTTCGTGAATGCCATGCAGCACGGCTGCGCAAAACGCATCGCCCGCGCCCACGGGGCTGACAATCCAATCAGGGGCAAGCGGCTGCGAGGCCGCCCAAATCGGCCCCTCGCCTTGCGCGGCCCACAGCGCCCCTTCTGGCGCATGAACAATCACCGCGCGCTGCACATCGGCCAGCAGAACCTGCACCGCGGCGCGCAACCGATCTTGCAGCAACGCCCCATCTGGCCCCCGCACATCCATACCCGCCGCGCGCCCCGCCTCGATTTCATTGACAATCAGATAATCGCAATGCGGCAGGGCAGGGCCCACAATGGCGCGAAAATCGGGGTGGGCGTCTGATACCATATCAACGCAAGTAATCATCCCCGCCGCGCGCACCTGTGCCAGCAAATCAGCCGCGCCTGTGCTGCCATCGGGCCTGCGCGCGTCCAGCGCGCCCAGCAGCATCAAATATCCCAGATAGAATATCTTAAACCCCTGCGCAGCCAATGCCGCAACAGGCACATGCGCCACATCAAAGGCATCATTCGCGCCGCCATGATAGAAAAAGGTGCGGCTATCACCAGGAATATTCATCACCTCGTCATAGGCGGTCAGGCTGTTTTGCAAGGTCACCAGATGGTCTGTTGCCACCCCAATGCGCGCGCAATGCGCACGGATAATGTCGCCGTTGGTATCGGGCCCAATCGCCCCAATCGCCGCCAAGGGAAAAGGCGCGCCAAAGGAATGCAAATCCGTCATCACATTGGCCGCCCCGCCGCCCACGCCAATCTGCCGCCCCGAAAGGCGCACCAAATCGCCCTTATTGGGCCAATAGGGCGCGGTGTGGACGATATCCACAATCCAGTTCCCTGCGCAAACGATACCCGCCTTTGCCATGATCCCCCCTATAAACGCGCGCCCTCCCAAGCCTGCGATCAGCCCGCGTAATCCACCTGAACCACGCGGTTTTCGCGCCCCGATGTCAGCGCAGCGGTTAGCACCGCATGATGCGCGCCCGCCTCTTGCGGGGTGGCGCAGGCAAAGCCATTTGCATCGCCCCCGCATAATTCATCGATAAAGGCCGCCCACATCTGCTGAATAGCATCGGTAAAGCCAAATTCAAAAATCTTGCCCGTCAGCGTTGGAAAAACGGAATCATAGCCCAAATCTTCGGTGCTCCACGCTTGCGCACCGCCTGCCGTATAGTCCATCCGCTGCCACTGGCGCGGCGATTTGGTGGTGAAAAACGCGCTTTTGCGCATACCCAGCACGCGGATATACCATGTATTCGCCTCGCCCGGGGCAATGCGCCATGTCTTCAGCACCATGGGAAAATGCCCGCCGTCGGTTTCCACTTGGGCCGAGATGGTGGCATTATCCCATGTCGTGCAATCCACGATCTGGCCCTTGCCATCGGGGCGCTTGGGCACCAGCTTGGCCAGCTGCGCATGCACCGATTTTGGCCGCCAGCCAAGGCGCAGGGGCACATGCAACACATGCATCCCCAAATCGCCCATGCAGCCATAGGCGCCATTCACCGCCTCCATCCGCTTCCAATTGATCACCTTGTTCGGGTCGATATCGGACGAGTGCAAAAACCCCGCCTCCACCTCGATAATATCGCCCATCTCGCCGCTGCGGGCCAGATTGATGACCTTTTGCGCGCCCGGATAAAACGGCATTTCGGACGAGCAGCGCACAAAAACATGCGGGTTTTCGGCCAGCGCCGCCATGATCGCGGCGTTCTGCGCCATGTCCATGCCAAAGGGCTTTTCCCCCAGCAAATGCTTGCCCGCGCGGATGATGTCGACATAAAACTGCGCGTGCAGCACATGGGGCACAGCGCAGTAAATGGCGTCAATTTCAGGGTTGGCCAAAAGGTCGCGGTAATCAGTGCTGGTTTGGGTGACACTGCCTAAGTTATCCGTGAACCAGCCCATCAAATCGGGGTTGGTATCGCAAACAGCAACGATACTTGGCCGCGCCTTTGGCTGTGACAGATGCATCCAGCGCCCAATGGCACTTGCAAATTCGCGCCCCATCAGCCCGCAGCCAATCACACCAAATCGGATGACCTTTTGCGCGCCCATGTCATTGGCCCCCTGTGGAGATATGGGCGTGGGCCGCATCAACGCTGGCCCCTTCATGCACAATGGCCATCAAGGCGCTGGTCATGCCGCGCGGGTCGGGATGCTGAATAACGTTGCGGCCATAGACAATCCCGCGCGCGCCTTGCTGCATCAGCGTTTTGGTGCGGGTGAGAATCTCGCGGTCGGGCACGCGCCCACCGCCGCGCACCAGAACGG
>JAIXVS010000231.1 GCA_027482795.1 Rhodobacter sp. | reverse complement strand
CTGGCGCGTTTGGCCTTGCCTTCGTCGGCGATCTTTAGGCTTTCTTCAATTGTGGCGACCAGCGTGGCATTTGCCTTTCGCACGGCTTCAATATCAAACACCCCGCGCTCCATTTCGGTGCGCACAATGCGGTTGGCCTCTTTTAGATTATCCGCGTTCGAGGTCAGCAATTCATTGGTCAAATCATTGGCCGCGCGCACCGCTTCTGCCGCCTCGCGCGAGCGTTGGATCGTGACGGCCTGCGCAAGCTGGGTTTCCCACAAAGGCACAGTGTTGACCAAGGTGGAATTGATTTTGGTGACCAAGGATTTATCGTTTTCCTGCACCAAACGGATGGATGGCAGGGATTGCATTGTCACTTGGCGCGTTAGCTTTAGATCATGCACGCGGCGTTCCAGATCATCGCGCGCGGCGCGCAAATCGCGCAACTCTTGCGCTGTGATCACTTGGTCAGCCTCTGGCGCTGCGGCCACTTTCGCCTCGGCGGCGGGAATGGTGACCTTATCCAGATCGGCCAGCTTTGCCTCGCCCGCGGCGATGTAAAGCGCTAGCTCGTGATAGAAATCTAGCGTCTTTTCATACAGCATATCCAAAGACTTGATGTCTTTCAGTAGTGCATGTTCGTGGCGCAAAAGATCGTTGGTGACCATATCAATCTGGCCCTGAACCTTTTCAAATTTTGCCACAAAATTGGCAAAGGGCGCGGCGCGGCCCAGCAGTTTTTCCCACCAAACCCTCTCGCGGCGCACGTCCAGTTCCGACACGGTAAAGCCGCGCAGCGTGGTGACCATGCTGCGCAGGCTATCCCCTGCAGGGCCCACGTCTTTGTTTTTGACCCCTGCCAGCATTTCTTGGCTGATCGCCTGCAATTCTGCCTGCGCGCGCGATCCGAAGGAAATGATCGATTGGGTGTTGCCCATATCAATCTCGTCCATCCGCTTGCGAATTTCGCCAGCCTCTTTGGCGGGGGCGGCATCCAGCGTGATCAGCGCTGTGCTGGGCGCAGGCAGGATATTGGCGGTAATCTTTTCCGCTTCGGCAAGGGCGTTTGCGGCGGCAGTGCGGGTGTCGGTGCTCATCTTTGCGTCCTGTGTCAAATGCGCCTCTGGCGCGGGATTAGTTTTCCAGTTTCAGCCGATCACGCAGAACGGATATTTCCACATCCAGCCCTGTGCGGCCTTGGCCAATCAGCGCTTTGGTGCGGCTGGCAAAGGTTGTCTCCAAATCGCGCAGCAACACTTCGTAATCATGGCGGGCAGCGGCATCGCGGGTTTTGGCATAGTGGTCGGCAAATTTGGTCGTCGCATCGCGCGCGCCCATCAAATAAACGGTCAGATATTTGCGCGCGGCGGTCAAATCGCCTGGGTCATCTTCGATGTTGCGAAACAGATGGCGCGCGGTATGGGCAAAGGTTTCAACCCGCACAGCCAAGGCGCGGTCTTTGGTTCGGGCAATCGCCTCGTCCATGGCGGTTAGCATTGCCTCGGCCTCTTCTACAGCGCGGGCCACGCGGTCGTTTTGAAAATCATTCGCCGCGTCCAGCCCTTTGGCGCGCAGCGGATCGGCCCCAAAGGCCAGCCCATGCAGCACAACGCCCGTCGCGGCAAACAGGGCGACAAACAGCATCGGCTGCCCTGCAAGCACCGCGCCAAGGCCAAGTCCCGCCGCCATCAGGATATTTCCCAGCATCTTGCGCGGCAATTTGGGCGGGCGCGCAATACTGCGTGCATCAAATTCGGCCTGCGCGCGCAGCCCTTCGCGGGTGACCCACGCCGAAGCGGTCAGCAAGGCAAAGGTGCCTAAGCCCAGAAAAAGCTGATTTGGCCCAGCCCCAAAAAAGGCGCTGACCAAGAACAGATAGGGCAGTAAGAACATCAGCCGCAGGCGCTGAACTGGGGCAACGACAATAGGGGCGGGTTCACTTCCCGCAGGGCTTGGGCTGTATCTTCCGCTGTATCGCTGCGCCATAACTTCAGCCCCCCAAGACCGAGACATAAATAATCAGCCCCATCAAAAGGTAATAAGACAGGCTTTGAAGACGCTTTGGTGTCATTTTGGCAAGCCGCCCCCAGCGGCCAATCGCGCGGACACTGTTTCCGCTGGCGTAACTATATGCATTCCGCCCCCTTGCGACTAGGGGGCAAGGGGGGAAAAGCGGGCGATTTGCAGCACATGGGCCGCGATCAGCCGCGTTTTGGCCCGCCCCTTGGCGCGCTGGGGCGTGGTTTTGCACCCGCAGCAGGGCGTGCGGCACTGGTGGGGCGCGGCTTGCGGATAAATTCGCGGGCAGGCGCGCCCGCCTCGATCGCCGCATTGCGTTCGGCGGCCATCTTAGCATCGCGTTGCAAAGATCTTGTGGGCCGCGCGCGGGCAGGGCCGTCACCTGCATCTTTGCCGCCACCTTCGCCCAGTTGTTCGCGCAGCACGCGGGGTTTGACCTCTTCCACCATACCTGGCGTCAGATCACCTAAACGAAACGGGCCGTAAGAGATGCGGATCAGGCGGTTAACGGTTAGGTTAATCGCCGCCATTGCGCGGCGAATCTCGCGGTTTTTCCCTTCGCGCAGGCCCACGGTCAGCCACGCATTCGCACCTTGGATACGGTCGATGACCACTTGCATCGGCTGAAACCGCTCTCCCTCTACCTCGATCCCTTTGCGCAGGGGTTCCAGATCGGGGTCCATCGGGTTGCCGTTCACCCGCACGCGGTATTTGCGCAGCCAGCCTGTTGAGGGCAGCTCTAACCGCCGCTTTAGGCCGCCGTCGTTGGTCAACAAAAGCAGACCTTCGGAATTCAAATCCAGCCGCCCGATAGACATTACGCGTGGCAGTTCTTCTGGCAGGTTGTCAAACACCGTCTCGCGGCCCTTTTCATCGGATGCGGATGTGACCAGCCCTTCGGGTTTGTAATACAGCCACAGGCGCGCGGGTTCTGCCTCGGCTATCGCTTTGCCGCGTACAAAAATTTTATCGGCGGGCGTGACATTGAGGGCAGGTGAGGTGATGACCGCACCGTTCACCGAAACCTCGCCCAGCTCGATCATCCGCTCTGCCTCGCGCCGCGATGCAACCCCCGCGCGTGATAGAACTTTGGCGATACGCTCGCCTGCGGGGGTGGATTGGGCTTTTGGGGGGCTTGTCTTTTCGGCCATTGCAGGCATCCTTGGCTTGGCGCATCCCTGCGCGAGAAAGCGGGGGCTAGCCCCCGCGCCCCCAGGATATTTGAACCTATATGAAAGAGCAACGCGCCTTTACCTCCTTTATGGACGCGGCCCTTAGCGAAGCGCGGGCCGCAAGCGCGCGGGGCGAGGTGCCTGTGGGCGCGGTTTTGGTGATGGGCGGCGAAGTTTTGGCGCAGGCGGGCAATCGCACGCGCGAATTAAGCGACCCCACCGCCCATGCCGAAATGCTGGTGATCCGCGAGGCCTGCGCCCGTCTGGGGGCTGAACGTCTTACAGGTGCGGATTTGTACGTTACGCTAGAACCGTGCCCGATGTGCGCGGCGGCCATTGCGGCGGCGCGGGTGGGGCGGCTGTATTTTGGGGCATTAGACCCCAAATCGGGCGGGGTGATGGTGGGGGCGCGGGTGTTTTCCCACCCGCAATGTCACCATGCGCCGCAGGTTTATGATGGGATTGGGGCGGGCGAATCCGAAGCCCTGCTGAAGGCGTTTTTTGCCGCCAAACGGTGATGGGCGTGGCGCATTGGCCACAACTTATGCGCAAGTTCGGTAAAATCGGCAAAAGAATTGGACAGAATGTCGCAGCCGTGCAATCTGCACCTATCAACACCTTGCCACAGGAGGGCATCATGATGACAGTATGCACCCAATGGCGATTTCAGGGCCATCGCCGCGCCTGAGTGATTGATCCGCCGCGCGGTTTGCGCAGCAAAACCCACCCCTAACGCATCTGTCAAAGCTGGGCCTTGTGGCCTGCGCCTATGGCACAATTCTATTCAAGCAAGGCACCCTTTTGGGGTGATGTGACGCTATGATTAAGGCGAACCCTATGGCCAGCGCAGGGCCTGCTCTGCGCGATTTGATTGACGAGTTCGGCGCGCGGGCCGTTCTGGCCAGCTATCTGCGCGAGGTGATGGCGCGGCGCAGAATGCCAGATGTAAATGCGCTGCCCGAGCATCTGCGCAGCGATATCGGCTTGCCGCCACGCCCGCCAGACCGCCAATTATGGGAAAGGTATCGGTAACTCTACCCACCCACCCGCCAAAGCCTTGTAGGGTTCGTAAAGCCTTGCAGGGGCTGGGGCGGGCGGGTAAACGGGGGGCAATTGAAACGGAGCATCCCATGTCGATTGACATTGATACCGCGCGCAAAGTGGCCAAACTGGCCCGCATTCGGGTAGAGACGGGCGATTTGCCCGCCTTGGCCGAAAAGCTTTCGGGCATTTTGGGCTTGATGGAGCAGTTGAACGAGGTGGATGTCAGCGGTGTGGATCCGATGACATCGGTCACGCCGCAGCGGCTGAAGCGGCGCGCCGATGTGGTCAATGACGGCGATCAGCAATCCGCCGTTCTGGCCAATGCGCCTGACGCGCGCGAGGGATTTTTTGCAGTGCCGAAGGTGGTAGAATGAGCGCGACTTGGACAATTTCTGCCGCCCGTGATGCCCTGCGCAAGGGCGAGGTTTCGGCCACCGATCTGACAATGTCTTGCCTTGCCGCGATGGACGCGGGCGATGGGCTGAACGCCTTTGTGCATAAAACCCCCGAACTTGCCCTTGCGCAGGCGCGGGCGGCAGATGCGCGGATCAAGGGCGGCGATGCGCCAAGTCTTTGCGGTATCCCCTTGGGGATAAAGGATTTATTTTGCATCAAAGACGTGCCAACACAGGCCGCATCAAACATTCTGCGCGGGTTTAAGCCGCAGTATGACAGCACGGTCACGACCAAACTGTTTGGCGCTGGGGCGGTGTGCCTTGGCAAGCTGAACATGGACGAATTCGCGATGGGCTCGTCGAACGAATCCTCGTGCTATGGCCCTGCGGTCAACCCGTGGAAGGTAGACGCGCGCAAGCTGACGCCTGGCGGGTCTTCGGGCGGATCGGCCGCTGCTGTGGCGGCGGATTTGTGTCTTGGGGCCACGGGCACCGATACGGGCGGATCCATCCGCCAGCCCGCTGCGTTTTGCGGCATCACGGGGATCAAGCCCACTTATGGGCGCGTGTCGCGCTATGGGATTATCGCCTATGCGTCCAGCCTTGACCAAGCGGGCCCAATGACCAAATCTGTGCGCGATGCGGCGATTATGTTGCAGGCCATGGCGGGGCATGACCCCAAAGACAGCACCTCTGCCGACATCCCCGTGCCAGATTTTGAGGCGGCGCTGACAGGTGATATTCGGGGCAAGAAAATTGGGATCCCGCGCGAATATCGGATGGATGGGCTATCATCAGAAATCGCGGCGCTGTGGGACAAAGGCGCAGATATGCTGCGCGCTGCGGGGGCGGAAGTGGTGGATATTTCCCTGCCCCATACGAAATACGCCCTGCCCACCTATTACATCATCGCGCCTGCCGAAGCATCCAGCAACCTTGCCCGCTATGACGGGGTCCGCTACGGCCACCGCGCGGCGCTGGCGGCGGGCGATGGCATCACCGAAATGTACGAAAAAACGCGGGCCGAAGGGTTTGGCCCCGAAACCCAGCGCCGCATTATGGTAGGCACTTATGTTCTGTCGGCAGGGTTTTATGATGCCTATTACAACCGCGCCCGCCGCGTGCGCGCGCTGATTAAGCGCGATTTTGAGACGGCTTTTGCCGCAGGCGTCGATTGCATTTTGGCCCCCGCCACCCCCACCCCCGCCTTTGGTTTGGGCGAACAGGGAACCACCGACCCCGTGGAAATGTATCTGAACGATGTGTTCACCATCACGCTGAACCTTGCAGGATTGCCAGGCATTTCCGTGCCGATGGGCCTTGATACGCAGGGCTTGCCGCTGGGCCTGCAACTGATTGGCCCTGCTTGGGGTGAGGCAGATTTGCTAAATCACGCCTATGTTTTAGAGAAATCAGCAGGATTTGTGGCCAAAGCCGAAAAATGGTGGTAGAAGGTCGTTAAAATAATAAACGACCGAGGCAAAAATGCGTGCATATCATTTGGTTTTCGCCGCCCTAGGGCTGGCGGCTTGCTCGCCCGCTGTTCCAGATTCGGGTCTGGGCGTGGGATTTCAAGATTACGATAGCTATATCGCCAACCGCCAAGCGGTTTTGGCCCAGCCAATGTCGGCGGGCACGGGTATTCTGCCACAGGCGGGCGCGGGATTTTCCACCGCAGGCGCGGCAGCCGCTATCGCCAACGCCCAAGGAACTGCGCCACTGGGCACTGGCAATGCTAACCCACTTGCCCCACGATCATTGCAAGAACAAGCGGCCCTTTTGGGCGGGGCGCAGCCCGCGCCTGTGGCCAGCATCGCAGCACCCTTGGCGCCCGCGGCTGACCCGAATGCAGGGCGCGTGATTGGGGCGGCGACCCTTGCCCCCGCGCCTGCCAATGGCGACTTGGCCGCCGTGCGCCCGCGTGGCAATGCGCCCGTTGGCATCACTGAAACCGTATCAGAAATGGCTGCAGTCGGCGGCGTGTCGGATGAACAAGATTTCGAGGCCGTGGCCGCCCGCGAAACCATCGAAAGCGATAAGGCCCGTATCGAGCGCAACCGCGCCCAATATCAAATAGACCAACCCGGCGCTTTGCCGCAGCGCACAGGGCAAGTTGGCCCCAGCATTGTGGAATATGCTTTGGCCACGCAGCACCCTGTTGGTGTGAAACTGTTCCGCCGCTCTCCCTTTAAATTCAAAAAGGTCGAAGTGGCCTGTGCGCCCTATGCAAATTTTGATCTGGCGCAAGAGGCGTTTTTGGCCGCAGGCGGGCCAGATCGTGACCGTTTGGGCGTGGACCCTGACGGCGATGGATATGCCTGCGGCTGGGATCCATCCCCTTACCGCGCGGTTGTGCCATAAGCGGGGGGTTTCCTTCGCCGAACTTTGGGCCGCGCAAAGATAATGCGCGCCCCAGCCTGATTGTGCTGCACTATACCGCTATGGCCAGTGCCGCCGAGGCGCGGGCGCGGCTGTGCGACCCCGCCCACGAAGTATCCGCCCATTGGCTTATAGATGAGGCAGGCCAAGCCGAGGCTTTGGTGGACGAGGGCGCGCGCGCGTGGCATGCAGGCGCGGGGGCTTGGGCAGGGCAAAGCGATATCAACAGCCATTCCATCGGGATTGAATTGGCCAATCGGGGCGATCACCCCTTTGCAGCCGCCCAGATGGACGGGCTGGAAACCCTACTGCGCAGCGTGATGGAACGCTGGAACATACCCGCTGCCAACATCATTGCCCATTCCGATATGGCACCCACGCGCAAGAGTGATCCGGGTGCGCGGTTTGATTGGCAGCGCTTGGCCCGCGCGGGCCTGTCAGTCTGGCCGCAGGCCGATGCCCCCACAGACCCCGCGCAGTTTCTTTCTGCCGCGCGCGCCTTTGGCTACCCCGATGCGCCTGCGGGTGCGCTGCTGACCGCCTTTCGCCTGCGCTTTCGCCCATGGGCGCGGGGGGCGGTGGATGGCTGGGACGCAGCCCTTGCCTGCGATTTGGCCCGCCGCTTTGCTGTTGACCCACCCGCCCCCTTGGCCTAAAGGCCCCCTTGCGCGGATGGCTGGATGATCGCGGGGCTTGCCCCGAGGAAAGTCCGGACTCCATGAAGAAAGGGTGCTGGGTAACGCCCAGCGAGGGCAACCTCAGGGAAAGCGCCACAGAGAAAAGTCTGCCGCTGTGCAGGGCCAAGGCCCTGCGGATCAGCGGTGATGGTGAAAAGGTGGGGTAAGAGCCCACCGCAGGCTTGGCAACAAGACTGGCATGGCAAGCCCCACCCGGAGCAATGCCGAATAGGGGCCTTGCGTGGAAAGGTCTGCATTTGCAGAGACCTCCACAGGGAACTTCAGCCCGAAGGCCCGGGTTGGCAGCTTGACCGCCGTGGTAACACGGTTGGCAGAGGAATGATCATCCAAAGGGGCAACCCTTGGACAGAATCCGGCTTATAGGCCATCCGCGCATATCTACCGCTTTGCTGGGCGTAAGGGCGGACGCTTCGCGGAAGGTATTTGTGCCAAAATGAAAGATATGCGTTTTCACATAGGCCCAAATATCCGCGCCGCAGGCATCCGATCTCTCAACTTTTGCAGCGTTTCCCTGTTGACTCTGCCTGCGCCTTGGCTAAAAGGCAGGCTTCAACATTCCACCAAGGCGTAGCTTTGGGCTGAAGGAGACTTACTATGGCCAAACCGGCGACGATCAAGATCCGTCTGAACTCGACGGCAGGCACGGGGCACTTTTATGTGACCAAGAAAAACGCACGCACCATGACGGACAAAATGGTTGTCAAGAAATACGACCCCGTCAAGCGCGAGCATGTCGAATACAAAGAAGGCAAGATCAAGTAAGATCATTTGCCAGTCTGTAAGACTGAAACCGCGCCAGAAATGGCGCGGTTTTTTCATTGGCGTTTCGCGTAAGCCTGCAACATCGACGCAACAAAAAAGGCCACGGTTTCCCGTGGCCTTTTGCGTTTCAATCCTGCGCTAGTTATTCGCGGTTGCCCAAGAATTGCAGCAAGAACATGAACATGTTGATAAAGTCCAAATACAGACGCAGCGCGCCCATGATCGCCGATTTACCAAGCCATGCTTCATCGCCATGTTGTGCGTGTTCGATATATTCGTTCTTGATCGACTGGGTGTCATAGGCGGTCAGGCCCGCGAAAATCAGCACGCCAATCACCGACACAGCAAAAGCCAGCGCCGAAGAGGCAAGGAAGATGTTCACGATCGACGCCACAACCAGACCAATCAGGCCCATCATCAGGAAGGTGCCCATGCCCGACAAATCGCGCTTGGTGGTATAGCCATACAGGCTAAGCCCCGCGAAGGCGATGGCGGTGACTAAGAAGGCCGTGGCAATAGAAGTACCCGTATAGACCGCAAAGATGAAGGACAGCGACAGGCCCATCAGCGAAGCATAGGCGTAAAAGAACAGCTGAGCCGCTGCCACCGACAAACGATTGATCAGCGCGCCAAAGGCGAAAACCATGATCAGCGGCGCGAACATCACCACCCATTTCAACGGGGTTGCGAAAATCGCGTTCAGCATTGTTTCATTCGTGCCAACGCCCCAAGCGACAGCTGCCGTCAGCAGCATGCCCACGGACATCAGCCCGTAAACTTTGTTCATATGGGCGCGCAGCCCAACATCAATCTCGGCGGTCCGGGCGCCCGCGCCGATTGTCCGGATCGTCTGATAGTCAGCCATAAAAGCCTCCGCTAGGGTGGGCGGCGCGGAAATGCGCCGTATGGCGTCGATATTGGCATCTGAAACCTACATTTCAAGTGCCATTATCCAGAAAAATCCAAAGAAACTAGGCGCGCCAGTTTGCTGGCACATCCCAAATTGGGCGTGCGGCCTCAATCTCTGCCTGACCGCGGGTCAGACCGATATCGGCCAGCATGGCATCATCCATGTCAGCAAGGCGCGCGCGAGGCGGCAACCGAAGGGGCAATGCGCAGATAGGGCAATGCGCCCAAGAGCGAGGTTAGGATCGAAGGGCGGGTATTGCTGCGTCCAAGTGCGGCGAACATGGTGTTTCCTTTCGGGTTCATTTCATCGGTTTGCGTGATAGTGGCGGCTGCCAGCATCACCGAACTTGATCTTTCTACCATATCTGTGCATATTCCGAAAACGAATGTTATTGAAACTTATCATCAAGGTTTGTGATATATGCGCAATCTCGATCTGGCCTCCCTGCGGTCATTTGTGGCGATTATTGATGCGGGCGGCGTGACCCGCGCGGCTGGTTTTTTGAACCTGACGCAATCGGCAGTTTCCATGCAGATCAAGCGGTTAGAGGATATTCTTGGTCTGCCCTTGCTTGATCGCAGCACGCGCAAATTGGCCCCCACCGCAGCAGGAGAGCAGCTGATCGGCTATGCGCGCAAAATGCTGGCATTGAATGACGAGGTCTTCACCCGCCTGACCACGCCCGAAGCGGAAGGCGAGATTATCCTTGGTGTGCCGCATGACATTGTCTACCCCGCGATTCCCCCCGTGCTGAAGGCGTTTAACGCAGAATATCCCAAAATGCGGGTGCGGCTGAATTCGTCCTTT
>JAIXVS010000065.1 GCA_027482795.1 Rhodobacter sp. | reverse complement strand
GGTCACCAAACCAGAAACATGGCACAATTTGGTGCGCCAAGGCATGGATGCGGCGGGCAGCACCGCAATTTCAGGCGGGGTGTTGCGGCACGAATTTGGGCAGTGGCCACAATTGGGCGCAGTGCAAAGCAGTGCCGCAGATGCGCCCGCCATTCTGCCCGACTGGGCGCAAACCAAAGTGGCCCCTATGGCGCGCGAAGCCCTGCCCTTTGCGCCATCGCGCCTATCAGGTGCCAAGACGGTTGCAGGCGATACGCAGGGCGATCCTGATGCGTTGAATTATGGCAGCGCCGTGCATCTGATGTTGGAACATCTACCGCACCTGCCGCAAAGTGATTGGCCCGATGTCGCCGCGCGGCTAGCCCCAGATGCCGCCGCCTATGCCGAGGCGCTGTCGGTTCTTAACGCCCCGCACTTGGCACATATTTTTACCCAAGGTCTGCCCGAAGTGACCCTGACTGCCCCCATGGACAAAGGCCAGATGCTGGGGGTGATCGACCGACTGATTGTTACCGAAACCCGCTTATTGGCGGTAGATTTCAAAACCAACAGCGTGGTGCCCGCCAGCCCCGCTGATGTGCCCATGGGTCTTTTGGCGCAAATGGGCGCCTATCTGGGGGCGTTGCAGCAAATTTACCCAAACCATCGCATTGAAATCGCTATTCTTTGGACAAGAACCGCCACTTTAATGCCGCTAGATCACGATATAATGAGCCGCGCCTTTGCCCGCGCAGCTGTATCTTGACCATTCCACCCAACGTGCTTAGCTAAGTGGTCTGATCAGTTAGGAGTCCCGCTATGGGTGCCAATACCGTTGCCGTCACCGATGCCAGTTTTGATGCCGAAGTGCGCCAGTCCTCCATCCCTGTCGTGGTGGATTTTTGGGCAGAATGGTGCGGCCCTTGCCGCATGATCGGCCCCGCTTTGGAAGAATTGGCAGGCCAATACGCTGGCCGTGTGAAAATTGTCAAAGTCAATGTCGATGAAAACCCCGACAGCCCCGCAGCTTTGGGCGTGCGCGGTATTCCTGCGCTGTTTTTGTTCAAAGACGGTCAGGTTGTATCGAACAAAGTCGGCGCAGCGCCCAAGGCCGCGCTGGAAACTTGGATCGCATCTGCGTTGTAATCGCTTGAAAATCGTATCAAAGGCGCGCATCTTTGCGCGCCTTTTTTGCTTTGCAAATCAGGCTTTTCAATTGCGCGGCAAAGCCCTAGCCTTGCAGGCATTACAGATGGACTTGTCATGAAAAAGCCCCGCCCCCATTCCTTTCGCGATTCTGCGCAAGATATCAAAACCACGCGAAACATTCCCGATACGCCCCAAACCCGCGCGCCCAGCTATCGGCTGGCATTCGCGGATCAAGAGTTTCTGACCCGCGAAGAATTGCGCCCCGTGCGGTTGCAGTTGGAATTGCTAAAGCCCGAAATGATTTTGGACGAATTGGGCATAAAATCCACCATCGTCCTGTTTGGCGGCGCGCGCATTCCTGCTACTGCCGCTGGCGCAAAAACACCCGAAATGGCGGCGTTAGTGCCGTTTTATGATGAGGCGCGGCGATTTGCCCATACCATGACCCTGCGCTGCATCGAAAATGGCGGATCGCACGGCGTGATCTGTACAGGCGGGGGCCCAGGTGTGATGGAGGCGGGCAACCGCGGCGCGGCCGAGGCGGGGGGTATGTCGCTGGGGCTGAACATTGTTTTGCCGCATGAACAGGCCCCAAACCAATATGTCACGCCCGAACTGTCGTTCAACTTTCACTACTTCGCCATTCGCAAAATGCATTTTCTGATGCGCGCGCAGGCGATTTGCATTTTTCCAGGTGGTTTTGGCACGCTGGATGAAATGTTCGAAGGGCTGACCCTTATTCAAACGCGGCGGATGCGGCGGGTGCCGTTTATTTTGTTCGGTCGTGATTGGTGGCAGCGCATTGTCAATTGGCAGGCGCTGGCAGATGCAGGCGTGATTGCGCCTGCCGATTTGGATTTGTTTGTAATGGTAGACACCGCCGAACAAGCGATTGCGGCAATTGATGCTTGGCCCGCAGAGCAAGGATAGACCATGACAAAACCCACCATCTTTACCCCAATCTTGATTGCGGGCTGCGCGATTTTGATGGTCAGCTTCGCCATTCGCGCCAGTTTCGGCATGTTTCAAATTCCGATTGCCAGCGAGTTTGGTTGGATGCGGGCAGATTTTTCGCTGGCGATTGCGGTGCAAAACTTGGCTTGGGGGATTGGTCAGCCGATTTTCGGGGCCTTTGCCGAACGCTTTGGCGACCGCCGCGCGATATTTTGGGCGCGATTCTTTATGCGGCGGGGCTGCTGCTGTCTTCGCTGGCGGTCACCCCTGGGCAGCATCAGGTGCTGGAAATTTTGGTTGGTTTTGGCATTGCAGGCACGGGTTTTGGCGTGATTTTGGCCATTGTTGGCCGCGCGGCCGCGCCCGAATCGCGCAGTTTGGTGCTGGGCATTGCCACGGCGGCAGGGTCGGCGGGGCAAGTCTTTGGCGCGCCCTTGGCCGAGGCGCTGCTGCAAATCTACCCGTGGCAGGGCGTGTTTGTGATTTTTGCGGGCCTGATTCTGGCCACGCTGTTTGCCTTGCCGTTTTTGCGCAGCCCCAAAATGGCCACCCGCAGCGAACTGGAAGAAAGCCTTGGCACGGTGCTGATCCGCGCCTTCAAAGACCCCAGCTATAGCATGATATTTCTGGGATTCTTTTCTTGCGGCTATCAGCTTGCCTTTATCACCGCGCATTTTCCCGCCTTTGTGACCGAACGTTGCGGGCCGATTGACCCATCATCATTGCTGGCAGGTATTGGCATGACCACAACATCAGCGCTGGGCGCGGCGGCCATCAGCTTGATTGGTCTGGCCAATATCGGCGGCAGTATTTTGGCGGGGTATTTGGGCAAGTATTACCCCAAAAAATACCTGCTTGCGGGCATATATCTGGCCCGCACCATCACCGCTGCGGCCTTTATTTTAACGCCGATGACACCTGCCACTGTGCTGATCTTTAGCCTTGTCATGGGGTCGCTTTGGCTGGCCACAGTGCCGCTGACATCGGGGCTGATCGCGCATATTTACGGGCTGCGTTATATGGGCACGCTGTATGGTCTGGTGTTCTTCTCGCACCAACTGGGCAGTTTCCTTGGCGTCTGGCTGGGCGGGCGGATGTATGATCTGACTGGCGGCTATACGCTGGTCTGGTGGATTGGCCTGGGCGTTGGTGCGTTTTAGGCGCTGATCCACCTGCCTATCCGCGAATCTCGCACCGCGGCTGTTGCCTGATTGCCGCAGCCTTGCGCAAACCACTTTCCCCCAGCGCGTGCATAGGCTAAAGCGCAGCGTTCCTGACGGTCAGGACATATAAAGGAGAACCCCGATGGGCTATAAGGTCGTCGTCGCGGGTGCCACGGGTAACGTGGGCCGCGAAATGCTGAATATCCTCGCCGAGCGCGAGTTTCCCGTGGATGAGATTGCCGCCTTGGCAAGCCGAAAATCCTTGGGCACTGAAATCAGCTTTGGGGATAAGACCGTCAAGACTAAGGATTTGGACACCTTTGATTTTGCGGGCTGGGATATTGCCCTGTTCGCCGTTGGGTCAGAGGCGACCAAAATCTACGCGCCCAAGGCTGCTGCGGCTGGCTGTATTGTGATCGATAACTCGTCCCTCTATCGCTACGACCCCGCCGTGCCGCTGATTGTGCCCGAAGTGAACGCAGATGCGATCATGGGCTATAAGAACAAAAACATCATCGCGAACCCGAATTGTTCAACTGCGCAGATGGTTGTGGCGCTAAAGCCGCTGCACGACCGCGCACGGATCAAGCGAGTGGTTGTGTCGACCTATCAGTCCGTATCTGGCGCGGGCAAAGAAGGCATTGACGAGCTGTGGGATCAGACCAAAGCCATCTATAACCCCACCGACAACGTACCGCCAAAGAAATTCAGCAAGCAAATCGCGTTTAACGTGATTCCGCATATTGATGTGTTCTTGGATGATGGGTCCACCAAAGAAGAATGGAAAATGGTGGCCGAAACCAAGAAAATTCTTGATCCAAAGATCAAAGTCACCGCAACCTGCGTGCGCGTGCCTGTTTTTGTGGGCCATTCGGAATCGATCAATATCGAGTTTGAAGATTTCCTTGATGAGCATGAGGCCCGCGATATTCTGCGCGAAAGCCCCGGCATCATGGTGATCGATAAGCGCGAGGCAGGCGGTTACATCACCCCCATCGAATGCGTGGGCGATTATGCCACCTATATCAGCCGCATTCGCCAAGACAGCACGATTGATAACGGCATCAACCTGTGGTGCGTGTCCGATAACCTGCGCAAAGGCGCGGCGCTGAACGCCGTGCAAATTGCCGAGTTATTGGGCAATCGTGTGTTGAAAAAGGGCTGAACCCCGCAAAGGTGACGCAACGGAAACCCCGCCAATGGCGGGGTTTTTGCGTTGTTTTCCCTATGCCTGGATTCTTGGTTAAATAATTTCCTTGCCTTAGCAAAGAATTAGGAATTTCATCCGCCACAGGCCAAGGCGGCACAGACCCGCCCGACCAAATCACAACTTGGAGAGGTTCAATGAAATTTACCAAACTGATGTCCATTTCCGCGCTGGCCCTAATGGCCGCAGGCGCGGTGCAGGCCAAGACGCTGGTGTTCTGCTCAGAAGGCAGCCCGGAAGGGTTTGACCCCGCCCCCTACACCGCTGGCACCACGTTCGACGCCAGTTCCAAGGCGATCTATAACCGCCTTGTCGAATTTGCCCCCGGCACCACCAATGTGCAGCCTGCGCTGGCCGAAAGCTGGGAGGTTTCTGCCGATGGTATGGAAGTGACCTTTAAACTGCGCCAAGGCGTGAAATTCCACACGACCGATTTTTTCACCCCCACCCGCGATTTTAACGCCGATGACGTGATCTTCAGCTTTACCCGTCAGGGCGATGCCGCCAACCCTTGGAACCAGTATATTGCTGGCATCACCTATGAATATTATTCGGGTATGGAAATGGCGACGGTCATCAAAGAGATGGTCAAGGTCGATGATTACACCGTGAAATTCGTGCTCTCCCGCCCCGAAGCGCCGTTCTTGGCCAACATGGCGATGGATTTTGCATCAATCCTGTCCAAAGAATATGCTGACAGCCTAGATGCTGCGGGCACCAAGGAAAACCTCAATTCCGCCCCCGTGGGCACTGGCCAGTTCCAGTTTGTCGCCTATGAAAAAGACGCCGTGATCCGCTATAAGGCGAACGCCGACTATTTCGGCGGCAAGCCTGCGGTAGATGATCTGGTCTTCGCCATTACGCTAGACCCCGCCGTGCGGATGCAAAAACTGGCCGCGGGCGAATGCCATGTTGCACCCTATCCTGCCCCCGCCGATTTGGCCGCGCTAAAGGCCGACCCGAACCTAACCGTGATGGAACAGGCGGGCCTGAACGTGGCCTATCTGGCCTATAACACCAGCGTTGCGCCGTTCGATAACCCAGACGTGCGCAAGGCGCTGAACATGGCTATTGATAAGGATGCAATCCTTGAAGCCGTGTATCAAGGCACGGGCCAAAAGGCGAAAAACCCAATTCCACCCACGATGTGGAGCTATAATGACGCCGTCACCGACGACGCCTATGACCCAGAGGCCGCCAAGGCCGCATTGGAAGCAGCTGGCGTCTCGAACCTGTCGATGAAGGTTTGGGCCATGCCCGTGCAGCGCCCCTATATGCCCAACGCCCAGCGCGCGGCAGAGCTTATTCAGGCCGATTTCGCCGCGGTTGGCGTGACAGTCGAGATTGTCACCTATGAATGGGGCGAATATCTGAAGAAGTCCTCCGAAAAGGCCCGCGATGGTGCTGTCATCTTGGGTTGGACAGGGGATAATGGCGATCCTGACAACTTTATGGGCGTTCTGCTTGGCTGCGCTGCGGCAACAGATGGCGGGTCTAACCGCGCGCAATGGTGCGATGCCGATTTTGACGCGCTGATCCAAAAGGCCAAAGTCACCGCCGATCAGGCCGAGCGCGCAAAACTGTACGAAGAAGCGCAAGTGATCTTTAAGGCAAAGGCACCTTGGGCAACGCTGGGCCATTCGACTGTGTTCATGCCAATGTCGACCAAAGTGTCGGGCTATGTCATGGACCCACTGGGCAGCCACAGCTTTGCAGGCGTGGATATTGCCGAATAACGCGATCTGAAGCTTTGGGCGCGCGGGGACACTCTCGCGCGCCCGAATTATTGGACACCTTATGATTAGATTTTTTCTTGGCAAACTGGCCTATG
>JAIXVS010000014.1 GCA_027482795.1 Rhodobacter sp. | reverse complement strand
GGGTTTCACACCCCCGTGCGGCTTGCCCGCACAAATGGCAGGAAGCGGGGGTTTCACACCCCCGCACCCCCGTGGGATATTTGCGAAAAAGAGAGGCGGTAGGGCAGGCGCGTTAGTGATCGTCACCCGCATGATCGCGGTCGATGCGGAAGATTTTGTCGCAGTAGCCGCACACCGCCTCGCCCGTGTCTTGCGGGATAGACAGCCAGACGCGCGGGTGGCCAAGCGCGCCTTCGCCGCCGTCACAGGCCACTTTCCATGTTGTGACAATCGCCACGTCTTGCGGGGCGGCGCTTGTTGGTGCAGGGGCGGATTTTTTGGCGGCTTTGCTCATGTCTTATCCCTTTGCGGCTGGGCGTTTTTTACTGCGCCGCAGGGGTAAGGGCAAGCGCGAATAAAGGTTTACGCCCGCGCTGCCGCGTTCTGGTCAATCAGATAGCGCTGCGAGAGTGGGATCGCGGCGGCCCCCAGTGACCGCGCCTCGGCCCCCACGGTGCCTTCGCGAATGGCAGGCGGGGTGATGCCCGATAGGTCTAGCGCGGCCAAGGCGATTTGCGTGCGGCGGGTCAGTTCGGCGCGCACATCGGTGGGCATCCAGCCATCAATCAGCACCGCCTCGATTTCCAGCAGCGTGGCGGCGGTCAGCGCGGCCCAAGCCAGCCCTTCGGCGGCCTGATCCAGCCATGCCGACAAGATCGCGGGCGAGACGCGCCACTGCGCGTGCTGCTCCCACAGATGGGCGCTGTCTTCGCCCGCCGCCTCCATCGCATCGGCCAGTTTTGACATCGATGCCGTATCCAGCAGGCGGCGCATATCGCCGCCGATGCTAGGCACTGGCATGGGGCCAACACCTGCCGCGTTACCCGTGCGGCCCAGCATCAATTGGCCGTTCAGCACCAACCCGCCGCCGATGAAATAGCCAAAGTAGAAATACAGAAAGTCGCGCGGCCGGTCCCCCGTGCCAAAAACCAATTCCGCCCCACAGGCCGATGTGGCATCGTTTTGCACGTAAACGGGAATGCCCGTTACGCCTGCCAATTCGGCCTGAATATCGCGGGTGCGCCATGCGTCCATTTCCGCCTGCGGTGCGCCGATCAGTTGCACCCAAGACCACAGTTGAAACGGCATCGCCACCCCAAGGCCCGAGATACGCGCGCTGTGCCCTGCGGGCAGCATCCGCGCCAGCGCGGGCATAGCGCTGCGCACAAAATCGACCACGCCGTCGGGGGTGGGATAGCGGTACACTTGGCGGCGCGCCGCGCGCACTTGGCCTGCAAAATCCACCAGCGTTAAATCGACCGAGCGGCGTCCAATTTTCAGCCCCAGAAAATAGGCCCCATCTGCCGCCAAAAACATCGGCACCGAAGGTTGGCCAATGCGCCCCCGAATAGGCGCGCCGCGTTCCAGAAGCCCGTCTTGTTCAAGGCCACGCATGATGACCGAAACCGTTTGCGCCGACAGGCCTGTGATGCGCGCAATGTCCGATTTGGAAAGCCCACCCTGCGCGCGCACCAAAGACAGCACCAGCCGTTCGTTATGATCGCGCATCCCCGATTGGTTAGACCCGCGCAGACCCAGATCTTCGGCGGTTTGCTTATCCTGAGGAAGGTCTGCGTCCATCATCTGCATTTTGGCTAGGCGGGGGGCGTTAGCGCAGCCTTGCGCAAAATGACATTGGCGTAAAGCGCGGTCTCGGACGTGGCCACAATGGCATAGGCGGCTTTGATGCGCGGATATAGTGCATCCCCCGCCAGCGGGGTTAGGGTAAAGCTTTGCCCGCAGCCCGCACACAGCGCGTCAATTTCCGCGTGAATGGCCCCCTTTTGCGCGGGATCATTCATTAAGGATGCGCGCCCTGCCGCCTCGACGGGCAATACAGACAGCACCGCGCGCAACATCGGCAACAGCATAATGCCATCGGCCCTAATCAATCGGCGCGCATGTTCTGCGGCAGGATAATTCCCATCCACCAGCGCGATTTCATCGCCATGTCCCATTGCCCGCAACACCTGCAGCAAATCTGGGCCCAAAAGGGGCGATATTCCGATCAGCATGATCCCTGCCTTTACAATGCACAATTACACCGCAACCTGCGCAGGGAATGGGCATCTGTCAATACTAAATCAATCTGATTTATTTATCTTGACGAAGGCCCGCGAATCGGATTGTCTGCACAAACCGCCCGACAGCTTGTTTGGGCGCGTAGCATTCAAATGGGGCGCTTTGCCCTGATCCTTGGGAGGACCACCGAATGAAACTTAAGACCCTTGCCCTGTCCAGCGTTGCAGCTTTTGCAGTGATGGCTGGCGGCGCTTCGGCAGCCGATCTGGCTTGCCTGATCACCAAAAACAACACCAACCCCTTCTTCGTGAAAATGAAAGAAGGCGCGGAAGCTGCTGCAACCGCTGCTGGCCTTGATTTCCAAGCTTACGCTGGCGAAAAAGACGGCGACGCTGCACCACAAATCACCGCAATCGAAAACTGCGTTGCAGCTGGCGCAAAGGGTATCCTGATCACCCCATCGAACGACTCGGTCGGCCCAGCGCTGAAAGATGCCCGCGCAGCTGGCATTCTGGTTATCGCACTGGACACCCCCTTGGCTGATACCGAAGCACAGGACATCACCTTTGCAACCGACAACTTCGAAGCTGGCGTTCTAATCGGTAAATGGGCAGCCGCCACCATGGGCGAAGGCGCAGCTACTGCCAAAATCGCAATGCTGAACATCAACAAAGACAACATCTCGGTTGACGTGCAGCGCAACACGGGCTTTTTGACTGGTTTCGGCATCACCGTTCCTGATCTGACCGTGATGGATTCGGAAGATGACCCACGCGTTATCGGCCACGAATCGTCGGACGCTAACCCAGAGGGCGGTCTGCGCGCGATGGAAACCCTGCTGGCAAAAGACCCAGACATCAACGTGGTTTACACCATCAACGAGCCTGCTGCTGAAGGTGCCTATCAGGCCCTGAAAAACGCTGGCAAAGAAGGTCAAGCTTTGATCGTTTCGGTTGACGGCGGCTGCCCAGGCGTTGCTTCGGTTAAGTCGGGCGTCATCGGCGCAACCTCGCAGCAGTACCCACTGCTGATGGCATCCAAAGGCATCGAAGCTATCGTTGCTTTCGCTAAGGATGGCACGAAGCCTGCTGTGACCGAAGGTCTGTCCTTCTTCAACACCGGTGTGAACTTGGTCACCGACAAGCCTGCTGAGGGCGTGCCTTCGATCGACACCACCAAAGGCACCGAGCTGTGCTGGGGCTAATCCCCGCATAACTTTGTCTTGATTATGGGAAGGGCGGCTTTTAGGGTCGCCCTTCTTCATAAGTGAAACTTAAAACTTTACGAAGCGGGGGGATACGCAGATGAGCGCGGATGACGCACCAACCAAAACCATTTCCGATTACGAAGCCAGCCTTGCGCGCGCCGATGCCGCCGTTGCCAGCTTTGAACGCGATGACAATGGGTTTATCCCGCGTCTGCGCGGCTTTTTGCGCGAATACCCCACCACCATTCCCGCGCTTGTTCTGCTGCTGTCGATCATCGCCTTTTCCATCGTCGCGCCCCGCTTTTTGGGCCTAGGCGCGCTGTCGACCATTTTGAAACAGGTCACCGTCACGGGTTTTGTCGCCATGGCGCAAACCCTGATTATTCTGACTGCTGGCATTGACCTTTCGGTGGGCGCAATTCTTGTGTTGTCATCCTTGATTATGGGCAATCTGGCCGTGGGCCTTGGGGTTCCCGTTGGCATCGCCATCATCATCGGCATTTTTGCAGGCGGGATCATGGGCCTGATCAACGGCCTTTTGGTCACCAAAATGCGCCTGCCCCCCTTTATTGTAACCCTTGGCACCCTGTCGATTTTTGAAGCGATCAAGCTGTGGTATTCGCAATCAGAATCCATTCGGAATGTGGATATCGAGGCGCAGGCCCCCTTCCTTTTGTGGTTTGGCCAAGGATTTAACTTTGGCGGCGCGTCCATTTCCTATGGCGGCATTGCGCTGATTATTCTGGCCGCAATCTTGTGGTATGTGCTGAACCACACCGCATGGGGGCGGCATGTGCACGCCATTGGCGATGATCCTGATGCGGCCATGCTGTCGGGTATTCAGGTGAATCGCGTGCTGACATCGGTATATGTCGTGGCAGGCGCAATATGTGGGCTGGCCGCATGGGTTGCCATTGGCCGCGTGGGGTCCATCTCGCCCATTGCGTTGTCGGACGTAAACCTTGCCTCGATTACCGCTGTGGTGATTGGCGGCACCTCGCTGTTTGGCGGGCGCGGCAGCATCGTGGGCAGCGTTTTGGGCGCGATGATTGTGGGCGTGTTCATCACGGGCCTGTCGCTGGCAGGGGTCGATGATTATTGGCAAAAATTCGCGGCGGGCTGCCTTGTGATCATCGCCGTCGCCTTAGATCAATGGCTGCGGAGGGCAACACAATGACCGTCACCCCCATTCTAAAAGCATCGGGCCTGATGAAGCGTTACGGCACCGTTGTGGCCATGAACGGCGCAGATTTTGATCTGTACCCGGGCGAGATTGTCGCCGTCATCGGCGATAACGGCGCGGGCAAATCAACGCTGATCAAGGCACTGTCAGGCGCGGTTGTGCCCGACCACGGGGTGATCGAACTCGATGGCAAGCCCGTGCATTTCCGCAGCCCCGAAGATGCCCGCGCTTTGGGCATTGAAACGGTCTATCAAAACCTTGCCATGTCGCCCGCCCTGTCGATTGCCGACAATATGTTTTTGGGCCGCGAATGGCGCAAGCCGGGCATTATGGGCAAAGTGTTCCGCCAAATGGATCGCCCGCGGATGGAGCAATTCGCCCGCGATAAGCTGTCCGAACTGGGTCTGATGACCATTCAGAACATCAACCAAGCGGTTGAATCCCTCTCGGGCGGGCAGCGTCAGGGCGTGGCCGTGGCGCGCGCGGCGGCGTTCGGCTCGAAGGTGGTGATCCTTGATGAGCCCACCGCCGCGCGGGGGGTCAAGGAATCCCGCCGCGTGCTGGAACTGATCCGCGATGTGCGCGCGCGCGGCATCCCGATTATCCTCATCAGCCACAACATGCCCCATGTGTTCGAAGTGGCCGACCGTATCCACATCCACCGCCTTGGCAAGCGGCTGTGCGTGATCGACCCCAAGCAATACACCATGTCCGATGCTGTGGCCTTCATGACAGGGGCCAAAGTGCCCGAAGGCGTGGAAGAACAGGCATGACCCCGCAGGCGCTGGCCGAGACTATCGCGGCCCGCGCGGCCAAGACGGAAGGGCGGTTCATCGCCGCCCTTGCAGGCCCCCCCGCTGCTGGCAAATCAACGCTGGCCGCCGAATTGGTGGTCCTGATCGGCACAGGGGCAAAGGTCGTGCCCATGGACGGCTTTCACTACGATGACGCCGTGCTAACCGCCCGCGGCGCACGCGGCCGCAAGGGCGCGCCCGACACGTTCGACGCACAGGGCTTTTTCCACCTGCTGCGCCGCCTGAAACTTGAGGCCGAAGTCGCCATCCCCCTATTCGACCGCGCATTAGAGATTTCCCGCGCAGGGGCAGACATCATCGGCCCGCAGGATAAAATCCTTATCGTCGAAGGCAACTACCTGCTGCTGAACGAACCCCCATGGCCCGAAGCCCTGCCGCTCTATGACCTGACCATCTGGATTGATGTTCCAGAGACAGACCTTATCGCCCGCCTGATGGATCGTTGGGCAGGATACGGCAAAACCGAAGATCAGGCCCGCGCGTGGATCGAAGGCAACGATCTGCCGAATATTCGGCGGGTTGTGGCGGGGAGTGGAAGGGCCGATGTGGTGTTGGGGTAGGGTGTGTGCTTTGCACGCACCATCAAAAGCCCAACCTAAAGAACCATAGAACGGCAGCCCTATAACGTCCCCGCCCCTTTCCCCTTCGCCCTCTCAATCCCCAACGCCCGTTCCCGCCAAATAATCAGCACCCCCGCCAGCACCACCAGCGCGGCCCCTGACAGCATCGCGCCGCTGGGCACCTCCGAAAAAACGAAATACCCAATGCCCAGCGCAAACAGGATGGATGCATATTCAAATGGGGCTACGACCGAGGCATCGGCCCAGCGGTAACTCGATGTCAGCAATATCTGCCCCAACCCCCCCAGCAGCCCCGCACCCACCAGCATCAACGCCTGCGCAGGGGTTGGCATCACCCAGCCAAAGGGCAGGCTGGCAAGGCTTAGCGTGGTCGATGTAAGCGAAAAGTAAAACACAATCGCCGCCGTTTTCTCTACCTGCACCAACCTTCGAATGGTAATCTGGGCCAGCGCCGAAAACACTGCGCCTGTCAGCACCAAGGCGGCCCCCAGCGCCGCGCCTTCGCTGGCCGCATGGCCCAAATTCGGCCACAGCACAATCAACACACCGCACAGGCCCAGCCCCACCATGGAATAGCGAAACAGCCGTACCTTTTCGCCCAAAATCAAGGCTGCAAAAACAACCGTCAGCAAGGGCGCGGCATAGCCCAGCGCGGTGGCATCGGGCAGGGGCAGATACAAAAGCCCCGCAAAGCCCAGCCCCATCGCGGTTGACCCCATGATACCGCGCAGCCCGTGGCCCCAAGGGTTGACCACCTTGAACCCCGTGGCAAGCTCGCCGCGCAGCGCCAGCCATGCCACAATGACAGGTATCGCAAAGAAACTGCGGAAAAACACCGCCTGCCCCGCAGGCACACCCGCCGCCTTAATCAGCGATGCCATGGTGATAAACACCACGACCGATCCAAGTTTCAGGGCAATGCCCTTTAGCGGGTTTTGCAACACTTTACACCTCGCCCCCCTTTTCACCCCATTCCCCTTTGCCCGCAACCCGCTATCATGGGGCAAACGACAGGAGGCGCGCATGACCACACTAGAATCCCGCATCGACCAAGGCCGCGGCATCACCCCCGCCGATATCGTCCTAAAGGGTGGGCGCGTGTTCGATCTGATCACGGGCGAATTGGTGGCAACCGATGTGGCGATTTGCGGCGATCGTGTGGTGGGCGTGTTCGGCACCTATACGGGCGCGCGGGAAATTGATGTGTCGGGCAAAATCCTTGTCCCCGGATTCATCGACACGCATCTGCATATCGAATCCTCGCTCGTCACCCCGTTCGAGTTTGACCGCTGCGTTTCCCCCCATGGGGTTACCACCGCCATTTGCGATCCGCACGAAATTGCCAATGTCTGCGGGCTGGAGGGTATCCATTACTTCTTGGAAGCCTCCTCTCGCACGCTAATGGACATTCGCGTGCAACTGTCATCCTGCGTGCCGTCCACCCATATGGAAACCACAGGCGCACGGCTTGAGGCCGAGCATATCGCCCCCCTGATGCACCACCCCCGCGTGATTGGTCTGGCGGAGTTTATGAACTACCCAGGCGTTCTGTTCAAAGACGCGGGCTGCATGGCGAAGCTTGAGGCATTCGCTGGCCGCCACATCGACGGCCACGCCCCCCTGCTGCGCGGCAATGATCTGAACGGATACATCGCCGCAGGCATCCGCACCGAACACGAGGCGACCTCCTATGACGAGGCGCTGGAAAAACTACGCAAGGGGATGCGCGTGCTCATCCGCGAAGGGTCGGTGTCCAAAGACCTAGCGGCCCTTGCCGCGCTTATTACCGAACGTCATTCCCCCTATATCGCCTTTTGCACCGATGATCGGAACCCTTTGGACATCGCCGAGCACGGGCATCTGGATTACCTGATCCGCACCGCAATTTCCCTTGGCGCGCCGCCTTTGGCGGTGTACCGCGCGGCCAGCCTATCGGCGGCCGAGGCGTTTGGCCTGAAAGATCGCGGCCTCATCGCACCCGGCCTGCGCGCCGATATCGCCGTGATCGGCAGCTTGGAAGACTGCCGCGTGAACATGGTCTTTTCTGGCGGTGTGCAAATCACCGATGCTGCCTTTGCCGCGCGCGATATCATCCCCCCCGTCGCGCGCCATTCCGTCAAAGCCCAGCGCGTCACCCCCGCCCATTTCCGCACGGGCGGCAACCGCGTGGATACACCCGTGATTGGCATTATCGAAGGCAAGATCATCACCAATCATCTGACCTTTGATATTGCCCCCGTGGACGGCGACAAGCGCCCCGATCTAACCCGCGATTTGATGAAAATCGCCGTGATCGAACGCTATGGCAAGAACGGCAATATCGCCACGGGCTTTGTGCAGGGCTTTGGGATGCAGGCAGGGGCCATTGCCAGCACCGTCTGCCACGACCATCACAACATCGCCGTGGTGGGGGCCGATTACGCCGATATGGCGCTGGCCGCGAACCGTTTGGGCGAGATTGAGGGCGGCTTTGTCGTGGTGCGGGATGGCAAAATCCTTGCAGAACTTGCCCTGCCCGTGGCGGGCCTGATGAGCCTGAAGTCTTTTGAAGACGTTCATGCCGATCTTACCGCCCTGCGCGCCGCCGCCAAATCGCTTGGCGTGGTGCTGGAGGAACCCTTCCTGCAACTTGCCTTCCTGTGCCTGCCCGTGATTCCGCATCTGAAGATCACCGATCAAGGCATGGTCGATGTCGATAGGTTCGAGGTGATGCCCTAGCACAGGGGACGGGACGGGGCTCTGCCCCGCGCGGCTTCGCCGCTTCCCCGGGATATTTGCGAAAAAGAGAAGTTGGGCGCGCGGTGTTTATCGCCCTGTCAGTTCTGCCGTAATGTCGACAGGCCCCGCCTGCCCCTTTAGCCGCGCGCGGTAGATCAACGTGCTTTCTGCCACCCGCATCACATAGGTGCGCGTTTCGGTAAAGGGGATGGTCTCAACCCAATCGACCACATCCACGCCCCCGCGCGGATCGCCGTAGTCTTCGATCCAGCGGGCAGGGCGCGAGGGGCCTGCATTATAGCCCGATGCCACCAGCGCAATGGCGGGGCCGAATTTGGCCACTAAATCGGCCAGATAGGCGCTGCCCATACGCACGTTGAAGGCAGGATCAGTAATCAGGCGGCTTGCGGATGAGGTTTCGCCAAAGCTGCGCGCCACTTCGGCGGCGGTATCTGGCATCACTTGCATCAGCCCGCGCGCGCCCACGGCAGATTGCGCAGCAGGGTCAAATTCTGATTCCCGCCGCGTGATCGCCAAGGCCAAGGCGCGGCTGACGGGAAGGTTATCAGGCACAAAATCGGGCAGCGGATAATAGGCGCGCGGCAAAATCACGCCCACCTCTGCCGCCTGTTTGGCAATAATCAGCGCCAAATGCGGCTGCTCCAACCGCAGCGCCAAATCGGCCAGCGCCTGCAAGTTGCCCGCATCCATCCCTTCGGACAAATGCACCAAAAACCGCTTGGCCAGCGTTAAATCCCCCGCATCCAGCAGCAATCGCGCCGCCGCCAGAACCGACGAATTCGCCCAAGGCGCAGATTTCCAAGTGGGCTGCGCCTGCCCCACATTCACCAGCGTTGGGTCAAGGCTTAGGCCCAATCGTTCCGCCGCCAATAGCCCGTAAAAGGCGGTTTGATGCTGGGCCGCCCTTTCATACCGCGCGCGGGCATTGCCGCCATCGCCTGCCGCCTCGTAGGCGCGGGCCATCCAATATTGCGCCCGCGCTTGGCTGATGGGGGTCACCACCGCCCCCTCCATCGCCGCGAAATGTTGCAAGGCGCTCGCGGGGTCGTTCAATTTGCGCAGCGCGATAAAGCCCGCCAGAAAGGACAGATCGACAAATTCATCGCCCCCGGTCAGATGGTGGCTGGCGGCCACGCGATAGGCCACTTGCACTTGGCCCTGACGCATCAAAATACGGGCCAAATCGGCGCGCCGTTTGCCCCATTTTTGCGCATCACCCAGCCCCGCCGCATTGGCCGAACGGGCAAGGATCATTTCTGCCGCATCATCGTAGCGGCTGGCGCGCATCCGAAAATCGTATCGGTCAAAGGCAAGCCCTGCGTCTTGCGCCAAACTTGCTGGCACCGCTTCGACCAAGGCAGGCGCATCGGGGCTGTCGGCCTGCAAGGCGGCGCGCGCGCGGGCCAATGCGGCGTAATCGCCGGGCAGGCGCGGGATCAGGCGCTGCAACTCGCCGCCGCGCGCGCCATCCCATAAAATCGCGTCCATGCGCGCGGGGTTTTCAGTATCAACCACCGCACCCGCAAAGGCGATCATCGCCTCCTCGCTTTGCGCATCAAATTTCAACTCGCGCCAGCCGCGCAGCACCTCGGCGCGCGCTTCGTCTTGGCGGCCAAGGGCGGCAAGCGCGCGGGCAAGGGCCACAGACCCAACACCCGAACGCGGCTTATCCGCACCAAAATAGGCCAGCACGCGGTTGGCATCATCGCTGCGCGCCACGGCAATTTCGCCCTTTTCTTTCAGCAGCGGCAGGCCGGGCCAATCGGGGCGGCGGGCAAGGAAGGCCTCGTAATCGCCCAGTTTACCCTCGCCCGCGCGCAGCCAATGCCACAGAATAATGTCGCCGCCCACAGCGCCTGCGCCCTGCGCCGCGCTTAATGCGCCCTGCCAATCGCCCGACGCGGTGGCGTTTAGGGCCGCACGCAGCGCGCCCGCCTCATCCGCGCGGGCGGGGGCAGCGGCAAAAGACGCACACATAATGAAGATCGAAATCGCTTTTGCGATGAATGTTTTTCTGCTCATACACGCCAGTTTGCCGCAAGCCTGTGCCGCGATCAAGACCCGCGCGCGATTTTGGCAATTTCCTGCCCGTGCTTGGCAAATCCATCGCGCCCCGCTAGAACAACGCGGGTGTAATGGGGCGGAATCATAAGCCCCCAAGAATAGGAGACGCCACCATGATCAAGGGTTCCATTCCCGCCCTCGTCACGCCGTTCAAAGACGGCGCTTTAGATCTGGTGACGCTGAAGAAACTGGTCGAATGGCATATTGCCGAAGGCTCTACAGGCCTTGTTCCCGTGGGCACCACGGGCGAAAGCCCGACCCTGACCCATGAAGAACACCGCAAGGTGATCGAAGTGGTTGTTGAAACCGTCGCAGGCCGCGTGCCTGTGATTGCAGGGGCAGGGTCGAACAACACCGCCGAAGGGATCGGCCTGATCCAACACGCGCAAAAGGTTGGGGCCGATGCCGCGCTGGTCGTCACCCCCTATTACAACAAGCCCACGCAGGCGGGGTTGATCGCCCATTACACGGCGCTGCACGACTGCTGCACCTTGCCGATTGTGATTTATAACATCCCAGGCCGCAGTGTCGTGGACATGAGCCCCGAAACCATGGGCCAGCTTGCCAAACTGCCACGCATCATTGGCGTGAAAGATGCCACTGGCAAAATCGAACGTGTATCGCAGCAGCGCGCCTCTTGCGGGGCAGATTTCATTCAGCTTTCGGGCGAAGATGCCACGGCACTGGGCTTTAACGCCCACGGCGGGGTGGGGTGCATTTCCGTCACCGCCAATGTCGCCCCGCGCCTGTGCGCCGAGTTTCAGGCGGCGACTTTGGCAGGCGATTATGCCAAAGCGTTAGACTATCAAGACCGCCTGATGCCCCTGCACGAAGCCATCTTTATCGAACCTGGCCTTGCGGGCGCGAAATATGGGCTGTCGCTGCTGGGTCTGTGCAGCGAAGACGTGCGTCTGCCCTTGGTGGGCCTAACCGATGGCACAAAGGCGCGTATCCGCGCCGCGATGGTTCACGCGGGGATTTTGTGACCCCCAACCTGCGCGGCAGCGCCTTTATGGTGGCCGCTATGGCCGCCTTTGCGCTGGAAGATGCCCTTATCAAACAGGCGGCCAGCGGCATGGCCGTGGGGCAAATTATGCTGTTCATCGGCCTGTTTGGGCTGACCGCCTTTTCGCTGCAATCTATCCGCGCAGGGGCCGCCCCCCTGCCGCGCGCCCTAATCACCCGCGTCATGGTCATCCGTTCGGGGTTTGAAATTTTTGGCCGCGTGTTCTATGCGCTGGCCATCACGCTAACCCCGCTGACCTCTGCCTCCGCCATCTTGCAGGCCACGCCCCTGCTGGTTGTCCTTGGTGCGGCGCTGATCTTTGGCGAGCGCGTCGGCCCCAAACGCTGGGCGCTGATCTGCCTTGGTCTTTTGGGCGTGATGCTAATCATCCGCCCTGCCGCATCCGATTTTACACCCCTGTCCTTGCTGGCAGTCGCTGGCATGATCGGCTTTGCGGGGCGCGATTTAGCAACGCGCGCCGCCAAGCCGAACCTGTCCAACGCCCAATTGGGCAGCGCGGGGTTTTTGATGCTGACGCTGGCAGGCGCAATCGTTTCCACCGCGCAGCACAGCGCCATGGCCCTGCCCGCGCCCGCCGCCCTGCCCGCCCTACTGGGTGCCGCCCTGTTCGCCACCCTTGGCTACGGCGCGCTGACCAACGCCATGCGCACGGGCGATGTGGCCGTGGTCACCCCGCTGCGCTATTCCCGCCTGATCTTTGCGCTGATCTTGGGCACGGTTTTCTTTGCCGAACGCCCCGATGCCCTGACCCTATTCGGCGCGGGCCTGATCGTGGCCTGCGGCGTGGCGCTGATGCGGCGCTAACCCCGTCTGGACAACACCCCCCGCACCCCTTATCTGCACACCACCATGGCCGAAAAATCTGACCCCAATTCCAAGCTGATCGCCGAAAACCGCCGCGCGCGGTTTGACTTTGCTATCGAGTATGACCTCGAGGCAGGCATCATGCTGCACGGGTCCGAGGTGAAATCCCTGCGCAAGGGCGGCAGCAATATCGCCGACAGCTATGCATCGGTTGAAGGCGGCGAATTATGGCTGATCAACGGCTATATCGCGCCTTATCTTCAGGCCACCCTGTTCCCGCATGAAGAACGCAGGCGGCGCAAACTGCTGGTATCCAAAAAAGAACTCTCCCGCCTGCACAGCGCCGTGGGCCGCGAGGGCATGACCATTGTGCCGATGAAGTGGTATTTCAACGACAAAGGCATGGTCAAGGTCAAGCTGGCCGTGGCCAAGGGCAAAAAGGCCGCCGACAAACGCGAAACCTCCGCCAAACGCGACTGGGATCGCCAGAAATCCCGCATCATGAAGCAGGGCGCGAAGGGGATGCTGTAACGCAGGCTTGATCGGGGCTGCAAGTTTGACTAGGTGCTATCCATGCAAAGGAGCGCGCCATGACCACCCCCAAAGACGATGTCCGTGATGACCCCAAAACACTGGTCTCGACAGCTTGGCTGGCCGCGCATCTGAACGATCCAGACCTGCGCCTGATCGATGCAAGCTGGTATTTGCCATCGATGAACCGCGACGCGCGCGCCGAATACGCCGCCGCCCATATCGCTGGCGCGCGGTTCTTTGATATCGAAGAAATCTCTGACAGCCGTTCCACCCTGCCCCACATGGCCCCGCCGCCCGAAAAGTTTATCTCCAAAATGCGGGCCATGGGCGTGGGCGATGGGCATCAGGTGGTGATTTATGACGGGATGGGCCTGTTTTCCGCCCCCCGCGTGTGGTGGACATTCCGCCTGATGGGCAAAACCGATGTCGCCGTGCTGGATGGCGGCTTGCCCAAATGGGTGGCCGAGGGGCGGCCAACCGAAGACATGCCCCCAATCCTGCGCGACCGCCACATGACCGTCTCGCGCCAAAATCATCTGGTCAAAGATGTCACCCAGGTCGCCCATGCTGCCAAACTGGGCCATGCCGAAATCATCGACGCCCGCCCTGCCGCGCGCTTTCGCGGCGAAGCACCCGAACCCCGCGCGGGCCTGCGCGCGGGCCATATTCCAAACTCCAAAAACCTGCCCTATGCAAATCTGTTGAACGCCGATGGCACGATGAAAGACGCCTCCGCCCTGGGCGCAGCCTTTGCGGATGCGGGCGTAGATCTGACCAAACCCGCCATCACATCTTGCGGGTCTGGGGTGACAGCGGCGATCCTGTCGCTGGCGCTGGAACGCATCGGCCACCGCGACCATGCGCTGTATGATGGATCATGGGCCGAATGGGGCATGTATGACGATTTGGATGTGGCGAAAGGATAGTGCCATGTTGGAATCGCTAACCCCCATCGCGCAGGATAAAATCCTACAACTCATCGCCCTGTACCGCGAAGATCCTCGGCTTGATAAAATCGACCTTGGCGTTGGCGTTTACAAAGACGCGAGCGGCCTAACCCCCGTGATGCACGCCGTAAAGGCCGCCGAGCGGCAGTTATGGCAGGTGGAAACAACCAAAACCTACACCACCCTTGCAGGCGACCCCGCCTTTGGCGCGGCGATGGTTGATCTGATCTTGGGCGCGGAGTTTGCAAACCGCGCCGCCGCCATTGCCACACCGGGCGGCACGGGTGCCATTCGCCAAGCCTTGGAACTGATCCGCATGGCAAACCCTGCGGCAAAGGTCTGGCTGTCTAATCCCACGTGGCCCAATCACCCTTCGATCATCAAATATCTTGGTATGGACATGGCCGAATACCGCTATTTCGATGCCGCCACGCGCGGGGTCGATTTTGCGGGTCTGATGGAAGATTTGGCCCAAGTCGCCGCTGGCGATGCCGTGCTGCTGCATGGCTGCTGCCACAACCCCACGGGCGCGAACCTGTCGATGGATCAGTGGGCGCAAGTGGTTGACCTGCTGTCCCAGCGCGGGGCGGTGCCCTTTGTCGATTTGGCCTATCAGGGCTTTGGCGATGGGCTGGATGCCGATGCCGCCGCGACCCGCCTGATTGCGGCAAACTTTCCCGAAGTGCTGATTGCCGCCTCTTGCAGCAAAAACTTCGGCATCTACCGCGAACGCACAGGCGTGCTGATTGCCCTGACGCAGCCCGAACGGCGCGATGTGGTGCAGGGCAACCTCAACTTCCTAAACCGCCAAAACTACAGCTTTCCGCCTGACCACGGCGCGCGTCTGGTGACAATGATCTTGAACGATCCCACCCTGCGCGCCGATTGGATGGGCGAGTTGGAAGACGTGCGCCAAAACATGCTAACCCTGCGCCAATCCCTTGCCGATGCCCTGCGCGCCGCCACAAACTCAGATCGTTTCGACTTTGTGGCAACCCATCGCGGTATGTTTTCCCGCCTTGGCCTGACCGAGGCGCAGGTGCTGCGCCTGCGCGCCGAATATGGCATCTATATGGTGGGCGATAGCCGCATGAATATCGCAGGGCTAAACGCCCAAACCGTGCCCATACTGGCCCGCGCCATTGCGCAGGTGGTGGGTTAAACAATCGCGCCAATCCCTTTTCGACGCACAATATCAAGCAGCCGCGCGGCAGACCCGCTTGGCTTTTTCTTGCCCTGCTCCCATTGGGAAACAGTGCTACGGCCAACGTTCAGATATTTGGCGAACACGGGTTGGCTCAGGCGATTGGCCTCGCGAATTTTGCATATTTCTTCGGCACTCATCTCTTTGACCTCTGGCACCGCCAACGCCTCAATCTCGCGCAACGTGGCCTTATCCATTGCGCCAACAGCGTGCAGTGCCGTGGCCAATGAGACCGTCATATCCATGATATCACTGCTTTTTTTCATTTTCCACGCCTTTCAATTCGCGCATCTCGCCATATTCTTCCAAAGCGTCTAACTGCACATCGCTGACATCGACCAGAAATTTTGCCACCAATTTCAACGCCTTTTCCTCCCGCGCCGATATGTTGCCCTTATCGTTTTTGGGAAACCCATACAGGAAAAATATCCGATCACTGTTTGCTTTTCGAAAGCACAAAATCGTCCGAAACCCACCCGACTTGCCGCCACCCGCGCGCGCAATGCGTTTCTTGAACAAAAATCCGCCCAAGTCACCGTCAACCTGCCCAGCAAAGGCCTCGATGGCCGCCTGCATCAGCACAGTTTCGGTCAGGCCACTGTCTGCGGCCCAACGGTCGAATTGCTTTTGAACAAACACTCTCACGCTAAAAGTATATCACTAAGTGATATAGAAATCAATTCGAAAGCGTGCCATCGCAAATAGCAAAAAGCCCCAGCATTGGTGCTGGGGCCTTGCTCAGTTAGGTTCCGATGTTACCGCCGCTTTTTGCGGCCGCCATCTTCGTCTTCATCATCTTCGTCGTCGTCATCGCCTGCGGGCAGGTTAAAGAAGCTTTCTGCATCTTTGAAATCAGACGCCGACTGATCGCGCGGATCAATGGCTTCGGGGGTAAATGCATCCAACCCATTGCCGATTTTCGCATCCGTGCCCAGCGCCAGCGACACCTCGGTTGACACCAGCTTGCGCCGCTCGTCATCGCTCATCACAACGCCCTCGGCGGCCTTTTTGCGTGCGGCGGCTTGCACGGCGGTGTCCAACTCAGACTGGCGGCACAGGCCCAGCGCAACAGGGTCAATCGGCGTGATATTGTTGATATTCCAATGGCTGCGCGATCGAATAGCCTGAATTGTCGGCTTGGTCGTGCCCACCAATTTGCCAATCGCCCCGTCCGAAAGTTCGGGGTGAAATTTCACCAGCCACAAAATCGATGCAGGGCGGTCTTGGCGTTTGGACAGCGGGGTATAGCGCGGCCCGCGCCGCTTTTCCTCGCCCACAGCCGAAGGGTTATACTTCAGCTTTAGGTTATGCATCGGGTCTTTTTCGGCGCGTTCAATTTCAATCGCGTCCAATTGGTTGTTGGCCACGGGATCAAATCCCTTAACCCCTGCCGCCACATCGCCGTCGGCAATGCCCTGCACTTCCAATTCGTGCAAACCGCAGAATTCGGCCACCTGACGAAAGGTTAGCGTGGTGTTATCCACCAGCCAAACCGCCGTAGCCTTGGACATCAATGGCTTGTTCATCTGCAATCCCTTTCGCCCCACACGCGCAGCGCGCGTTTCATTTCAGACCTGCGCAAAGCGCTTTACAATTCTTTCCCGTGCCGAGAAAACGGTTGCGGCGCTGGCCGCGATTTCCACGATTTCGGGTAATCAACGCCGCTATAGCGCCAATTTCGGCAAAGGGAAAGTGCAAATGCGTAAACTCCTCGTCATCCTAGGCTTGGCCCTTGCATCGCCCGCACTCGCCGAAGGCGAACGCGCTGGCGATTTCGATTATTACGTGATGTCGCTGTCTTGGTCATCGAACTGGTGCACGCTGGAAGGTGACGCGCGCGATGATCCGCAATGCGATGCGGGGCGGGGCCTTACATGGGTATTGCACGGGCTTTGGCCGCAATATGAAGATGGCTGGCCCAGCTATTGCCGCACCGTTCAACCCGACCCATCACGCCAAGACACCGCCGCAATGGCCGACATCATGGGCGGCGCGGGCCTTGCGTTCTATCAATGGAAAAAACACGGTCGCTGCGCTGGCCTATCCGCGCCAGACTACTTCAAAACCGCCCGCGCGGCCTATGGCAGCATCACCCTGCCGCCTGTTTTCGAACAAATCACCCGCGATCTAACCCTGCCCGCCAGTGTAATCGAAGACGCATTCATCGAGGCGAACCCCGCCCTGACCCGCGATCAAATCACCATCACCTGCAAATCGGACATGATCCAAGAGGCGCGGATTTGCCTGACCAAATCGCTGGAACCCCGCCGCTGTGGCGATGATGTCATCCTCGATTGCAGGATGCAGGATGCGGGCTTTCAGGCTGTGCGGTAGGTTTTCCTGCACTTTCACTGCCAGCGATCAAACCATTCCCTAAAGAATAATGTCCATCTCTGGCCATTTGGCCAGCATCCCAGTGCAAGCGTATTTCGCTTGACTCCTAGTTTTATGTTCATTAATTCATGTTTTACGATAATCAATCAATGATTCATTCCCAAACCCCAAAGGTGCATCATGGAAAATGTCAAGCTGACCGCAAGAGTATTGCAGCCCCTCTTCGCCATTTTCGCCCTAGTCTATCTATGGCTATCCGTCAGTGGCACAATAGATTTCGCCCTGCTGTCACCCGAATATTGGAAAGCCAACACAGTGGTTCACCCCGATGCAGAGATTGCTACAACCACACGGTTTGCTTTCTTGGGTATTCGCTTGCTACACGTTCCGTTCGGCCTGTTGGCCATCTTGATGGCGATAGCGATCATGCGTTTGGTTCAAAACGGGGTGCTGTTTGATACCCGAATTGCAAGCCGTTTTCGCTGGGCTGGCATGGCCGTGGCGCTTTCTTCCGCCTTGGCGTGGTTTACCAGTTCGTGGATCATCACAATTCTAACTTGGCACAATCCGCAAGGCCCAATGCCGCCCGAGTTTTACTTTAGCATCGAGGCGGCCAGCCTAATCCTGTGCGGAGGCGGGTTCTACCTCGTCGGCTGGATCATGGGCGAGGCGATCACCCTAGCCCGCGATAACGAAGGGTTCGTGTGATGCCCATCATCGTGCGACTGGATGTTATGCTGGCCAAACGCAAAGTGATGTCAAAAGATTTGGCCGACCAAATCGGCATTTCCGTTCAAAACCTTAGTCTTTTGAAAACAGGCCAAGTGCGCGGCGTGCGGTTTGAAACCTTGGCCGCGATTTGTAAGGCGCTGAATTGTCAGCCCGCCGACCTGCTGGAATACGAACCAGACTAACCCTGCTTTTTTGCCTCAGCAGCCGCCTTCAACTTCGCAACCAAGTCTTCCTTACTTGGCCGCCCGCCAGTTGGGCTTTTCTCGGCCCCCATGCCTTTGACCCCCACCTTATGCTTGGGTTGGCCTTTCACGGCCTTGGGGTTGCCTGATTTGCTGTAATCCATAACCGTTCCCTATATCAATTTCTGCGCTGCAAATAGCGCGCGCATGTCGGCCTCTGGCCGCGCCCCGAAATGGCTGATCACCTCTGCCGCCGCCACGCAGCCCATGCGCCCAGCGGTTGCCAAATCGGCCCCCGTCACCAGCCCGTACAGAAACCCCGCCGCGAATTGATCCCCTGCCCCCGTGGCATCCACAGGCACCACGCGGGTCACGGGCACATGCACCTTCTCGCCGCCACGCAGCACGATCACCTCATCCCCAGACCGCGTGCACACCACTGTGCCCGCATCCGCCGCCGCCTGCTTCAGCGCGCTATCTAGGTCTGTTTCATACAGGCTTGACCATTCATGTTCGTTCCCAATCACATAATCCAAATCGCGCACCAAGCGGCGGAAATCGGCGCGGTGACGGTCTACGCAGAACGGGTCTGACAGGGCGATCCCCGCCTTTCCACCCGCCGCGCGGCACAGTTTCGCCGCGCGTTCAAACGCCTGTTTGCCCGCTGGCTTGTCATACAAATACCCTTCAAGGAACAGATAATCGCAGTTCCCCGCCACATCATCTGCCACATCATCAGGCCCCAGTTCCGATGAAATCCCAAGATAGGTGTTCATCGACCGCTCGCCATCAGGGGCCACAAAGATCATGCTGCGCGATGTGGGCAACTCGCCGCCCGCGACAGGCGCGTTGACAAAATCTGTGCCGCCATCCGCCATGGTCTGCGCATAAAACCGCCCCAGCGCATCGTCATGCACCCGCCCGATAAAGCCCGTGGTCAGGCCAAGGCTGCCCAGCCCCGCCAGCGTATTGGCCACCGATCCGCCCGCCGCCTGCACACGGTTTTCCATCGCGCCATACAGCATTTCGCCGCGCTCGCGTTCCACCAATTGCATGATGCCTTTTTCAATGCCCATCATCTCAAGGAACGTGTCGTTCGCTTGGGTAAACACATCGACAATCGCGTTGCCAATGCCAACAACCTGATACCGCTTCATATCGTTTTCTCCGTAAACAGGCAGTCAGCTGCAATGGGGCAGATGCTGCATTTTGGCGATCTTGCGGTGCAGATATACCGCCCGTGCAGAAT
>JAIXVS010000010.1 GCA_027482795.1 Rhodobacter sp. | reverse complement strand
CGGGGCGGGGGCGGGCATGGCTGCTTTTGCCGCCAGCTGCGTTGGCCCTGCCCAAGTGTTTGGCCGCCTGATGCTGATGGCGGGCGGCGCGCGCGTGTCTAACCGCGCGGCGACGGTTTTCTCGCTGGGCTCGCTTGCGCTGGGCGGTATGGTTCTGATTGTCGCAGGGGCGGCCCCGCTGCTGATTTTCGCCTTTGCCACATTGCAGGGCATGGGGGCGGGTCTGCTTTCCATTCTGCGCCCTGTTCTGGTGGCCGATCTTTTGGGGCGGCAGGGCTTTGGCGCGGTGTCTTCGGCCATATCGGTGGGCCCTGTGCTGGCCAATGCCGCCGCCCCCGCGCTGGGCGCGCTGCTGCTCAGCCATGGCGGCGCGGATGCTGTGTATGCCGCCTGCCTTGCGCTGGTTATCTTTGCCTTTATCTTGGCGCTGGTGATGATCCGCCCGCCCGCTTTGCCGCAGCCCGAGTATCCAAAATGACCCAAACCCTTGCCCTAAACCGCGCTGAATTGCAGACGTTTCTGGACGGTGATTTTGGCCCCCTTGGCGGCGATTTCACGGTTGACCGTGCCGAACTGGATGGCCTTACCCTGCGCCTGAATTCATCTGACAAATTCCTACGCCCCGGCAACACCGTTTCTGGCCCTGCCATGTTTGCGCTGGCCGATGTGGCGGTTTACCTTGCCATTTTGTCGCGCATCGGCATGGCCCCGCTGACTGTGACCACAAATTGCAGCATCGATTTTATGCGCAAACCCGAGGCGGGCCGCGATGTGCTGGCCCATACGCGGATATTGAAACTGGGCCGCACGCTGGCAATAGGCGATGCTTTGCTGTTTATGGATGGCGCAGACGACCCCGTGGCGCGGGCCAACCTGACCTACGCCATCCCGCCAGATTTCAAACGCGGCTAGAAATGTCGCCCATAGCCTTGCGCGCCCCCTGCAATCTGCTTTGATACGGGCAAATAGGAGGCTGCAATGGACGACTTTTTCCGCCCTGTATCTGGTTTTGATCTGCCGCGCTTTGCGGGCATTCCAACCTTTATGCGCCTGCCGCATGTGGGCTTTGACCACCCGCGATTTAAGGACGTGCAAATTGGCCTAATCGGCGCCCCTTGGGATGGCGGCACCACCAACCGCCCTGGCCCGCGCCATGGCCCGCGCCAGCTGCGCGATCTGTCCACAATGATTCGCGCCCAAAATGGGGCAACATGGATTGCCCCGTTCGAACTGGCCCGCTGCGCCGATCTTGGCGATGTTGCCCCGAACCCCGGCGATTTGATGGACAGCTTGGCGCGGATGGAGGCGTTTTATACCCGCGTGACCGAGGCAGGGATTTTACCCCTGACAGGCGGCGGCGATCATCTGTGCACCTTGCCGATTCTGCGCGCGCTGGCCAAAAAGCGCCCCTTAGGGATGATCCAATTCGACAGCCATACCGACTTGAACGACATCTACTTCGGCACCTCGCGCTATAACCACGGAACGCCCTTCCGCCGCGCGGTTGAAGAGGGGCTACTAGACCCCAAACGATATGTCATCATCGGTATACGCGGCACGGCCTATGGGCGCGAAGATTGGGATTTCGCAGCCTCTGTCGGCATCAAAATCATCCCCATCGCCGAATTCCACGCCCGCGGTGCAGATGACGTGATGGCCGAGGCCCGCGATATCGTGGGGCAGGGCGATACCTATGTCACCTATGACATCGACTTCGTCGACCCCACCTTCGCGCCCGGCACAGGCACACCCGAAGTGGGGGGGCCGAATTCGTGGCAAGCCCTGCAGGTGGCAAGGGGCCTTCGCGGGGTGAATGTGGTCGGGGCCGATCTGGTCGAAGTCTCGCCACCGTTCGATCCCGCTGGTGGTACGGCATGGCTAGGCGTGTCGCTGATGTTTGAAATGCTCTGCGTGATGGCCGAAGGCATGGCGATGCGGGGGTGAGGCGCGGCCCCGCGCCTTAGCGCGGGGAGAAAACGCTCCAGTGGAGCGTTTTCAGTCCCGAACGCCTGCGCGGGCAGGGGACGCGGTGACGGCTACCGATAAACCCCGCCCCTTGGTGCCACCGCAATCACCATCACCACCAGCCGCGCGTCTTCGATGCGGTAAACCACCCGCCATTCGCCCACGCGAATGCGCCATAGATCATCACGGCCTGTCATCTTCAAACAGCCCACAGGCCGGGGGGCATCCGCCAAAGCCAAAATGGCGCTTTCTAATGCTGCGCGCAGGCGGTTGTCTTTTACCGCGCGCATTTGTTTTTGGGCGGCGCGGTCAAGCGTGACCGTGTATCGCTTCATTCAGCGTTATCCTCTGCTCGCAACTGTGCAAAGAATTCCTCCGCAGATACCACATCATTGGGATCATAATTAGGATCGTCATAGATATCCTGCACCATCTTCAACAGCTCGGCATCTTCCAGCGCTTCGTAATGTGCCATGGCTTCGGGGCTGATCATCACCGCCACGGGCTTGCCGTGTTTCAAGATGGTTACATCCTCGCGCCCATATTGCACGCGGCCCAAAAGGTCGGCCAGATTCTCGCGGGCTTCTGAAAAGGTAACAGTTGTCATCGCTTTGTCCATTTTGTACGAAACGTCAGAAATGTAAGATAGCGGTTGAGAGGCGGAAAATCAACCACTCCACCGCCCTTCTGCGCCCTACATTTGTAGTTACGGATGCAATCCGGATGGCATACGCGAAACATACGCGCAGCATACGGCTGCCAAGCGGCTGAATCTTGTGCGAATCGGCGGTGATTCCCGCACTGCTCGTCCTGATCGTGGTAAACGCCCGCCGCTTCACAACCAGTGCCTGCATTTGACTGTAGTTAACGGTTTTATTTGTGGTTTTGGTTTTTGGTCTGGTGTTGCGGCGCACTTTGATTCGGCCTCATCTCACCCGTTAACCGTGCATTATGTGGATAAGTCCTGTTTTAGATCAGTCTGTTAGGGGTATCTTTGTGTAGTTTCCGCTTATTTTTTGGTCTTTGTGAAAAATCTGTCACATTTCATCATTTTCCCTCTTGCGGGTTTTTGTGTGTGGGCCTAGATACCGCCTCACCGAAGACGAGACGACGCAGCGATGCGGGATCGGATCGGAGAGAGCGGCGG
>JAIXVS010000355.1 GCA_027482795.1 Rhodobacter sp. | reverse complement strand
GCGCAGCGCGCGCCCTTTGACGATGGCATCCTTGCCAAAACGGGCGCGGATTGCATCGCTGGCGCGTTCGGCAGCGGCGCGTTTGGGGGCTGATGGGTCTAGCAAATCACCCAACTTATCGGCGGTCTCGGCAGGGTATACATCAGAGATGCCAACACCAATCAGGCGAAACGGGCCAAACCCCGCGCCCATTTGCGAATGTGCAGCATCAAACAGCGCGCGGGCGGTGCGATAAATGCGGTCGGCCAGTTGCGTTGCATCTTCTAGCGTAACGCGCCGCGACAGGGCCGAAAAATCGCTGCGTTTCAGCTTTAACGTTACGGTTTTGCCGCCAAACCCCTTGGCCTTGGCGCGGTCAGCCACTTGGGTGGCCAGCCGCCAGATATGACCATCCAGCAAATTTAAATCGGCGGTATCTTCGAAAAACGTCGTTTCCTTGCTGATGGATTTGATGGCGGCATCGCGCTGCACGCGCCGCCTGTCTTGCCCGCGCGCCAGATGATACAGCCGCGCGCCCATTTGGCCAAAACGCGCGGTTAAATCGACCTGTTCCCACCGCCGCAAATCGGCGATGGTGCGTATGCCTGCCTTTTCCAAATGCGCCTGCGTTGCCGTGCCCACGCCCCAGATAATTTTGATGGGTTTTGGCAAAAGAAACGCTTCCGTCTCGCCCCGCCCAATCACGGAAAAACCCTTGGGCTTATCCAAATCTGACGCAATTTTTGCCAGAAATTTATTATGCGATAGGCCGATTGACCCTGTTAGGCCCAATTCGGCCTCCATCCGCCGCACGAGCCCAGCAAGCATTACAGCGGGCGGCGCGCCGTGCAGGCGGGTCGTGCCTGACAGGTCTAAGAACGCCTCATCCAGTGAAAGCGGCTCAATCGCGGGGGTCAACTCCTCCATCATGGCGCGAATGGCACGGCTGGCGTCCACATAGGCAGACATGCGCGGTTTCACCACCACCGCCTGCGGGCACAGCTTTAGCGCCTGAAACATTGGCATGGCAGATCGAACCCCATGAATGCGCGCGATGTAGCAACAGGTCGATACCACCCCCCGCTGCCCACCGCCAACAATCACAGGCTGGTCGCGCAATTCCGGATTGTCGCGCTTTTCCACGCTGGCATAAAACGCATCGCAGTCCATATGCGCGATGGGCAAATCATTAAGTTCGCTATGCGCCAGCACGCGGGGCGAGCGGCACTTGGGGCATCTTGCCCCCGCATCAAACTGGGTCAGGCAATCGCGGCATAGGGCTGGCATGTTGTAATTATGCGCCCAGTTGGCCGATCAGGCAATATCGGCCAGAATCGCTTGTGCCGCCGCGCGCATATCTTTGGCGGCCCAAATTGGGCGGCCCACCACAATATGATCGGCCCCATCCAGCAGCGCCTGCCTAGGCGTGGCGATACGTTTTTGATCGCCCAAATCAGCCCCCGCTGGCCGCACGCCTGGGGTCACAATCAGCTTGCCCTTCGCCTGCGGCAGCGCGCGAATGGCGGCAGCCTCTTGCGGGGATGCAATCACCCCATCCGCCCCCGCTTCCAACGCGCGGGCAGCGCGGGCAAGTGTAATTTCGGCTATATCGCCCGCCACAATCATATTCGCGTCCAAATCCGCGCGGTCAAGCGAGGTGAGAATCGTCACCGCCAGAAGCTTTGTGTTCGACCCGCGTTTGCCTTCGCCCGCGGCGCGCACAACCTGCGGATCACCGTGAACGGTCAGGAAATCTAGATCGTATTGGCACAGGCCGCGCACGGCGGCCTCTACCGTTGCGCCAATATCAAACAGCTTCATATCCAGAAAAATGCGCTTGCCGCGTTCGCCCTTCAGCTCATTGGCCAAGGCAAGACCGCCGCCCGTCAGCATCCCCAGCCCAATTTTGTAGAAGGAAACCGCATCGCCCAAGGCATCGGCCACTTGCAGCCCTTGCACAATATTGGGCACATCCAGCGCCACGATCAAACGGTCATCGGCCATTTTGCACCCCTTTTTCCATTCCAATGGCGGGGCACCGCAGCGCTGTCAATAAGCGGCGATTGACAGCCGCCGCCTTTGCGCCAATTCTGCCAAAAATTGTAAAGGTTGCCCCATGGAAATTTCCGTCGGTTTTGAACGCCCCGAATATGAACCTGAAAGTGGCCCCGTGACCGTGGGTTGGTTTTTAACATCTGACAAAGGCGCGGTCATGTATGACGCGCCCGAACGGGTGATTTTTCGGCAAACCAACAAGGCCCACGCCAAAAGCGCCAGTCGCTGCCCTGCGGTTATCCAGCTGGAAAGCCGCTATTTCATGGTGAAATGTCCGTTCGATATGCATATCGGCTTTGGCCGCGATGACAAAGGCAAGGCGATTTTGGTCAACCGCGCGGGGGCGGCCAGCCCCATTCGCGGCAACAAACTGGGCGAGGTGTTGACGCTGGTTAACGAGTCCGAATGGCGCTTTCCAGACCGCCCTACGGTGCAACTTTCGCTTCCCTACTGCTTTATCGCCGATGAAATG
>JAIXVS010000281.1 GCA_027482795.1 Rhodobacter sp. | reverse complement strand
GGCGCGCAAATCATTGATATCAATATGGGCTGCCCTGCCAAACGTGTCACGCAGGCGGGCGGCAATGGGGCCTGCGGCTCTGCCCTGATGCGCGAGCCTGATTTGGCACTGGCGATTATTGCGGCGGTGACGGCGGCGGTGCGCGTGCCTGTCACGCTGAAAATGCGGCTGGGTTGGGATGATGCCAGCCATAATGCGCCCGATATTGCCGCGCGCGCCGAAGGGGCGGGGGTGGCGATGGTCACCATTCACGGGCGCACGCGCCAGCAGTTTTACAAAGGCGCGGCCAATTGGGCGGCCATTGCGCCCGTTAAGGCGGCGGTGACTATCCCCGTGATTGCCAATGGCGATATTGTCGGTGCGCCCAGCGCCCGCATGGCACTGGCCCAATCGGGCGCAGATGGGGTGATGGTGGGGCGCGGCGCGCAAGGTGCGCCGTGGCGGCTGGCACAGATTGCCGCCGATCTGGCGGGCACAGCGCCCCCGAAAATCCCGCAAGGTACTGATCTGTATGATCTTATCGCCGCGCATTACCACGCCATTCTGTCCCATTACGGTGCAGATCTGGGCCTGCGCGTGGCGCGCAAACATTTGGGCTGGTATTTGGACGAGGCAGGCCGCCCCGATGCGCGCGAGGCGGTTTTAACGGCAACCCAGCCCGCAGCCGTGCTGGATTTGCTGCGCATTGCGCTTTGCGAAGAACCCCTTTGCGAAGAACCCCTTTGCGAAGAACCCCAAGATGCCGAGGTGGCCGCATGACCCCAACCACCGCATCTGGCCTATGGGCCGCCTTGCCCCTGCCAGCCCTGATTATCGACGAGGGCGGGCGCATTTCCGAAGTGTCCCCCAGCGCGGAAATTTTCCTGAACCTGTCGCAGCGCGCGCTGGTGGGCCAGCCCTTGCTGGACAGGCTGTCGATTGATGCGCCGATGGAAGATGCGCTGGCGCGGGTGCGGCTGCATCAATCGCCCGTGGTCATCGCCGATGCCGAAGTCACCACGGGCGAGCGTGCGCCCCAAACCTGCGCGCTGCATCTGGCCCCGATGCAAGATATTGCAGGCGCGGTTTTGATGATGATGGCCCCGCGCGATATTTCCGATCGGCTGGGCCATGCGATGCGGGTCACTTCGGCGGCAAAATCGGCCATTGGCATGGCCGAAATGCTGGCGCATGAAATTAAAAACCCCCTTGCAGGGATTTCGGGGGCGGCGCAGCTGCTGGCGATGAACCTTGCGCCCGAAGATCTGGAAATGACGGATTTGATCGTCGAAGAAACGCGGCGCATTGTGAAATTGCTGGAACAGGTTGAACAGTTCGGCAATATCTCGCGCCCCGTTTTGCGCGCCGTTAACCTGCATGATGCGCTAGACCGCGCGCGCCGTTCCGCCCTTGTGGGATTTGGCGCAAAAATGCGGATTATCGAAGATTACGATCCGTCTTTGCCTGCAACCTTTGCCGATGCCGATCAGTTGATGCAGGTGTTTTTGAACCTGCTGAAAAACGCATCCGAAGCAGCGGGGCCAAAGGGCGGCACCATTCGCCTGCACACGTTTTATGACCATTCCCTGCGCCGCAAGCGCCGCGATGGCAGCCAAGCCGCCTTGCCCTTGCAGATTGAAATTATCGATGATGGCCCCGGCATTCCGCCCGATATCGCGGCGGATATTTTTGAACCCTTTGTGTCGGGGCGCGAAAATGGCACAGGGCTTGGCCTTGCGCTGGTGTCCAAAATTATCACCGATCACGAGGGCTGGATTTCGGTCGACAGCCACCCAGGGCGCACCGTGTTTCGCATTTCTATGCCGCTTGCGCCCGCAACTTTACAGGAGGCCAAATAAATGGACGGAACCGTTCTTGTTGCCGATGATGACCGCACCATCCGCACCGTGCTGACACAGGCCCTTACGCGGGCGGGGTGCAAGGTTCATGCGACGTCTTCCCTGATGACGCTGATGCGCTGGGTCGAAGAGGGCAAGGGCGATTTGGTGATATCGGACGTGATTATGCCCGATGGCAACGGGCTGCACGCCCTGCCCAGCATTTCCAAACTGCGCCCAGGCCTGCCCGTGATTGTCATCTCGGCGCAAAACACCATTATGACGGCCATTCAGGCCGCCGAGGCCGAGGCGTTCGATTACCTGCCCAAACCTTTCGATCTGCCCGATTTGATGAAACGGTCTGCCCGCGCGCTGGAGATGAAGCGCTTTGCGCCCAAAGTGGCCGCCCCCCCGCGCGAGGCGGGCGATGATCTGCCCTTGGTGGGGCGCACGCCTGCGATGCAGGCGCTGTACCGTTTGGTCGCGCGCGTGATGAACGCCGATTTATCGGTGCTGATTTCGGGCGAATCGGGCACGGGTAAATCGCTGATTGCCAAGGCCATTCATGATTTTTCAGATCGGCGCAATCAGCCCTTTGTGGTGGCGGGCGCGGCCGATTTGGCGGGGTTGGATGGCATTTCTGCCCTGCTGGCGCGCGCCAAGGGCGGCAGCCTGCTGCTGGACGAGGTGGGCGATTTTGACGATGACGCGCAGGCCCGTTTGGTGCGGATGCTGGATGTGATGGCCGAACCCAACGCCCGCATCATGGCCACCAGCCAGACTGATTTGCAGGCCAAAATGGAAAGCGGGGCCTTTCGCAAGGATTTGTATTATCGCCTTGGCGGCGTTGTCATTTCGGTGCCGCCGCTGCGCGAGCGGGTCGAAGATATTCCGCTGCTGGCCGAGCATTTTCTGGCCAAGGGCGAGCGGGAAACGGGCACCGCCCGCCATCTTGCCCCCGCCGCGATGGAGGTGGTGCGCGCCCACCCATGGCCTGGCAATGTGCGGCAATTGGAAAATGTGCTCAAACGCCTGCAAGTCACCGCGTCCGAGCCTGAAATCACCAAATCTGAACTAGACCATGCCATGGGCGGCGCGCAGGCCTTGCCCAGCCCGCGCAGTGGCGGCGTGATCGAGGGG
>JAIXVS010000302.1 GCA_027482795.1 Rhodobacter sp. | reverse complement strand
TATCCAGCGGAACCTGCGCGGCTGTACTGGTGCCCGCCGACAGCAAAACGCCATTCTTGAAAATCTGGAACACCCGCGCGTCCGAGATGGTGAAATTCCATGTCGCCGTCTCGCCCGCAACAATCGCGCCCACAGCGGTGGTCAGACGGTACGGCGTTCCGCCAAGCGGCCAAACCTCCAGCGCCATCTGGGTGGTGTTTCCAACATTCCCCGCCCAAATGTTGTTATTTTCCGCGCCATTGCCAAAGTCGAAAATGCGCTGCCATGCCCCGCCCGTCGGGTTGGTAAAAGTAACCGTTGCGGTGACGTCGAAAATAATAGGCACGTTATTGCCCCCCTATCCCAAAAGAACAGGGGTAAAGCGCCGCAAAGCCAAAGAACGCGCCCGATGTGATCATTTCAATCACCAATTCCTGCCTCAGATGCTCGCGCGCGGTCATAGCTTTTGCAGTGCCTGCAAAGGCATTGCATCAGAAAAAACCACACTGAAAACCAAACCAGCCCTTAGGCCGCACTGCTCAAAACGGGCTGTTGTTCTGTCCTTGGGGTTTAGCCCAAGTCGCAACTGCTCCGCGTATTGATCGTTTCACTTTTCGAAACGGTGTTCAATATTTGTTTGTGGCTGCTGGCAACTTCAGCGCGAAAAAGCGGGCAAATGGAAATAACTGCGACACGCAGGTTACACATTGCGGCAAGTTTTTGTCATGAAGGTGTCGCCGCTTACGGGCATTCAATCAAGGGTTGCGTGGCCCTATTGGGCGGCAATAGCCATCTGGCGCGGCGCGGTTGGCAACTGCCCTGTGTTTTCCAACTTGCGCCCCATTTGCAAAAGCCGCGCCTCATGCGCGCGCAGGCTGCGGCGGGCCGATGGGCCATAGGCGGCAAAGTTACCGCCCGCAATATGCGGCAGCAGCGCGGTGATTTCATCCTGCGCCGCCGCACCCAGCGCATCGAACCCTTCCTCGCCAGGGTGGAAACTTTCCGCCCCCGCCCCTTCCGCAAAGACAATCTCATGCGCGTCAAACAGAATATGGTAATAAGTCACTTCGCGCATCGGATGGGGGCGAATGGATGCGCCATCGACCAGCATCTTGGCGGCGGCAATGACCTCATCCGTGCCAAACAGCAGCTCGACCCGCCAGCCCGACACCAACATGCGGTGCAAGGGCGAGACCATGATATCGCGCCGATTGCCCAAGCTGCCCGCCGCAATCAAAATCGGGGCCAAATCGCCCATCCCGTCCACCGTCATGCAGCCAATCCAGCGGATCGGTTGCAGCCCGTGATCCGCCGTTTCCACCAAATCACCCACCCGCAGCTTCTCAATTGGGCGGTTGCCCTTAGCTGTGGCAAGGCGCGTACCAGCGGCAAAACAAACGGCGGTGTTTTCATCGTTTAGCAGCGCCGCACCCACCGCGACCCCGCCGCTTTGAATGCGCAAGCCATCTGCCGCTTGCAAAATGCCGTCCAGCTGATCGGCCTGCAACCATTTCAGCGCGTTGTCATATTGGTTGCCAGGGTTGGCGGCATTCCACGTGGCCAAAGTCGATGCGTTGTAAAACCCGCGCAGATCAACAAAATCATTGTCCAAATTGCCGTTGGCCGACACGCCCGTCGTGGCATCAAAATCAGTGATCGTATCTGCGCCTTGCACGGTGAACACATCCGCGCCCGCACCACCGATCAGCGCATCGTTACCCGCCCCGCCAATCAGCGTGTCGCGCCCGTCGTTGCCCAAAAGCGTGTCATTGCCCGCGCCGCCGTCCAAATAATCGCTTGAACCATCATCGGTGTTAATCGTCGGCGTCAGGGTGCGGTTGGCAGGCGTGGTAATGTTATTTACATCCGCGCCAGAGATATAGTCATCGCCAAGCCCGCCAAAGACAAAATCCGCGCCTTCATGCCCTTCTAGCGCATCATTGCCGTCATCGCCGTACAGAGTGTCATTGCCCAAGTCACCGCTGATAACGTCATTGCCCGCGCCGCCATAAAGCAGGTCATCGCCCGTGTCGTCGAACTGCCATGTATCGTCGCCTGCGCCCGCATAAACGGTATCATTGCCCGCGCCGCCATTCAGATTGTCATTGCCATCGCCTGCATAAATCAGATCGCTATCTGCGCCACCGCTGATTGTATCGGCACCCTCATCGCCATACATTGTGTCGCGGCCTGCATCGCCGTTCATCACATCGTTGCCAGCGCCGCCAAATTGCAGGTCATTGCCGATGTCGCCCGCGCTAAACACGTCCTCGCCCTCGCCTGCGTAGACAGTATCATCGCCAGCGCCGCCCGTGACGCTGTCATTGCCAGCGCCTGCGTAAATCAGATCATTGCCCGCACCCCCATCAATGGTGTCCTCGCCGATGGGGTCAATGGGGCCAAGAATGACCACATTATCCAACTTAAGGTCAGTTTGGACTGTGTTGGTTGATGTTGGGTTGGTCAGGCGGATCGTAGAATTGCCGCTAACGGCCGTGAAGCTAAAATTGATCGTGCGGCTGGTCTGGTTCAAGATAACTTCGGTTTGCGTGTAAATCACGTTCCCTGCGCCATCTAACACTTCGATCAGCAGCGTGTGGTTTGCCACGCCAGTGTTATCTTCATAGGCGCGCAAAGACCCCGAGTATACTTGCCCTACCGTTGTCGAGATTGTCTGCTGAACCCCCTCGCCATAGGTTGGCGTCGCCATTGCGTTCAGCGCAACATATGTCCCCGCATAGAACGGCCCAAAAGACGTGGTGGGGTTAATGCTGTTCCAACCCGCAATGGTGAAGGCGCCACCCGTTCGGGTGAAACCGCCATTTGTGATAAAATCTTCCGATGGATCAAAATCGCCGTAAATCAGGTCATTGCCATCACCACCTGCAAGCGAGTCATTGCCCACTCCGCCATAAATGGTGTCAACACCATCGGCGCCAAGCAGCGTGTCATTGCCCGCATTGCCAGAAATGGAATCGCCATCAGGCGTTCCTGTATAGTTGTTGTTGCCTGTCGTGCCGTTATATGTCGCCACGTCTTGCTCTCCGCATGGCGCGGGCGTGGGGCAGGCCCCAATGCGGCCACAACCCCAAAACGGGGCCACGCCACAACGCTTGCTTCATGCCTGTTTTGGCCAGTGTTGGCCTTGCTGCTCTGGGTGGCCCCCTCTGCCGCAGGCAGGGGTGCTCTTATACCAAAGTATAGCGCGCTATTTTGCGCGTTTGCCTGAAAATTGATGCCGTTATGGCAACAATGCCGCAGATTTTCGGTCAGCCTCAAAACCTGCGGTGAAAAAGCCACAGAATAAGGCAAAATTGCGGCAGATTAGCCTTGCAAACGCGCCAAGGCCCACTGGGCTGCATCGGCCACGGCTGGGTCTGGGTCTGCTACATGCGGGCGGGCATGTTCGCCCAATTGCGGCAGGCCCGAATTGCCAATCGCATACAGCACATTGCGCAAGAACCGATTGCGCCCAATACGCTTAATCGGGCTACCCGCAAAGCGCGCCCGAAAGGCGGTGTCGTCCAACGCGGCAAGGCTGGCCAGTTCCGCCGCCCCCGCGCGCGGCTGATAGCCGATATCGCGCGCGCTTTGCGCGAACTTATTCCACGGACAGATCGCCAAGCAATCATCGCAGCCGTAAATGCGATTGCCCATCAGCGCGCGCAATTCAGGGTCAACAACCCCCTTATGTTCGATGGTCAGATACGAAATGCAGCGCCGCGCATCTAATTGATATGGCGCAGGAAAGGCGCGTGTGGGGCAAATATCAAGGCAGGCCGTGCAACTGCCGCAATGGCTGATTTCGGGCGCATCTTTGGGCAAATCTAACGTCGTAAAAATCGCCCCCAAAAACACCCAATTGCCAATGTCGCGGCCCAAAAGATTTGTATGCTTGCCCTGCCAGCCCAGCCCCGCCGCCTGCGCCAGCGGCTTTTCCATAACGGGGGCTGTATCGACAAACACCTTAATCTCGGCACCCTTCCCCTCGGGCTGATCCAGCAGCCAGCGGCTCAGCGCCTTAAGCCGCCGCTTGACCAAATCATGATAATCGCGCCCCTGCGCATAAACCGAAATCGCACCTAAATCAGGGTGGGCCAAAATCTGCAAAGGGTCATGTTCGGGCGTATAACTTTCCGCCAGCATAATCACCGAACGGGCGGCAGGCCAAAGCGCCGCAGGGTTTTCGCGCCATTCAGCGCGCTCTGCCATCCACGCCATTTGCCCATGATAACCCTTGCCCAAAAAATCACGCAGTCGCGGGGCTGCCTGTGCAATAGCATCAGGCGCACAAATGCCCATTTTGGCAAAGCCCACCACCTGCGCCTGCGCGGCCAGCCGCGCGCGCAAATCGTGGTCAAAAGTCAAGGTCGGCATAGCTGGACGGGGGTTGAAACCCCAGCAAATGATCGGCCAAAAGCGGGCGAAACGCGGGCCGCGATTTCAGCTTGGCGTACCATTCTTTGACATTTGGGCTGCGATCCCATTCGACATTGCCCATAAAATCCAAAGATGACAAATGCGCCGCCGCCGTAAAATCGGCCAGCGTCATCACATCCCCCGCCAGCCAGCGCCGATGATCCAACAGCCAGCCCAGATATTCCATATGGTATTTCAACGCCGCTGCGGCAGATTTCACCGCGCGGCTGTCAGGGTGGCCCTGTCCTGCCAGCTTTTTGGTGACCTTTTCATGCAGCACTTTGCCGCTGACTTCGGTATAGAATTTATCATCAAACCACGCGCAAATGCGCCGCACCTCAAACCGCGCAGCGGCGTCGCGCGGCATCAAGGGCGGGGTCGGCACCGTTTCTTCGATATATTCACAAATCGCTTGGCTTTCCGATAGCGTCATCGCCCCCATGCGCAGCACAGGCACTTTGCCCGCAGGATTGCGGCGCATAAATTCAGGGGTCTGTTCCCAAAACCGTTCCTCGACAAGCTCCACCTCTAGCTTTTTCTCGGCCAAGGTCAGGCGTACCTTGCGGCAAAACGGGGACAGTGGGGCGTGAAAAAGTCTAATCATGGGGCACTCGGATAAAGTCGATACTGCGCAGCTTTGGCGTGAATTTGCGCTAAATTCAACTGTCTATTGGTAGAACCTATGATGCGCGCCTATTGCCAATCAAAACAATCCGCGCGCCCGTCCACATCGATGGTTTCCGCCCCCGAAATAATCGCAGCGCTGCGCCGGCGCATAAAGCCAGAGCTGGCAGTGGGGTTGCGGTCTTTCGGGTCGGGCAAAACGGCAGCCAAACGAGCGGCTTGGGTGGCGGTTAAATCGGCCGCATCCACGTCAAAATAATGCCGCGCCGCCGCCTGCACGCCAAAGATACCCTCGCCAAATTCGGCCACATTCAAATACACCTCAAGGATACGCTGCTTTGACCAGACAAATTCCACTGCGGGCGTCAAAACCGCCTCTAAGGCTTTGCGCAAATAGCTGCGCCCATGCCACAGCAGCACGTTTTTCACCACTTGCTGCGAAATGGTCGATGCCCCGCGGTTTGACCCTTCGCTGACAGCATCTTTGATGGCGGCGATATCAAAACCCCAATGATTGCAAAAGTTTGCATCCTCGGCAGCCACAACAGACCGCGCCATCACGGGGGCAATATCGTCCCATCCTGTCCAATCTTTGGTAATGCCGCCCAGCCGCCATGCCTCGCCCGCCTGATAGATGTTGATCGGGGGCGGAAGAAAGGAAAACAGCAAAATCAGCGTGGCAAACAGGCCAGCCACCCCCACCACAAATTTAACCGCAGCCGCCTTCAGACGCGCCCCAATCGGGGCACGCGGCGGGGGTGGCGGCGGCGGTTTGGGTTTAGATGATCGGGCCATAAAAAAACCTTCCCCCAGCCGCGCGATAAGGTCAAGCACCCTTACGCAGCTGGGGGCTTACCTTATTCGGCAGGCACTTTGACGGGCGCAACCGTTAGCGGATAGGCCAGATGCGGCAACATCTCGCGCGGGCAAATTTGCAGGAAATTGCCCCGCTCATTTTCCCAATCGGCCAAGATACGCTTGGCAATCGCGCTATCAGTTTCTGCCAAATGCCGCTCGATCAGGCCCTTCAGCTGCGCCTCCCAATGGGGGTGTTCAACCCCGCAGGTCACAATGGTTTCGCCGTTCATAAAGGCCTGCGCGCGGTTTTCAGGGTCATAGACATAGGCCATGCCCCCCGTCATCCCCGCACCAAAGTTCGCGCCAATGCGGCCCAAAATCACCGCAACGCCGCCCGTCATATACTCGCACCCGTTCGATCCGCAGCCTTCAACCACCACGGATGCGCCCGAATTGCGCACGGCAAACCGCTCGCCCGCGCGGCCCGATGCAAACAGATACCCGCCCGTCGCCCCGTACAGAACGGTGTTGCCGATGATGGTGTTTTCTTCGGCCCGCAGCGGCGATGACATGGCAGGCCGCACCACAATGGTGCCGCCCGACAGGCCCTTGCCCACATAATCATTGGCATCGCCCATCACTTCAATCTTTAGCCCGTTCACCGCAAACGCGCCGAGTGACTGCCCGCAAGACCCTGTCAGCTTGACCGTCAGATGGTCGGGCTGAAGGCTGTTCTTCATGCCAAACTTGCGCACGATATGGCTGGATGCGCGCGTGCCAATGGTGCGCAGCGTGTTGCGCACCGCATAGGACAGCTGCATCTTTTCGCCATCCTCAAAGAACCGCGCGCCATCTTTGACAATGTCAGCGTCCAGTGTGTCAGGCACAAAATTGCGCGGCTTTGAACGGTCATAGGTGATTTTTTGCGCGCCATCGACAGTAATCAGCAGCGGGTTCAAATCCAAATCATCCAAATGGGCCGAGCCGCGCGATACTTGTGACAGCAGGTCAGCCCGCCCAATCACCTCGTCCAGTGACCGCGCCCCGATTTGCGCCAAAATCTCGCGCACCTCTTGCGCGTAGAAGGTAATCAGGTTCACCACCTTATCCGCGCTGCCCGTGAATTTTTGGCGCAGCGCTTCGTTTTGCGTGCACACGCCCACGGGGCAAGTGTTGCTTTGGCACTGGCGCACCATGATGCAGCCCATGGCAATCAGCGCAGCGGTGCCGATGCCAAATTCCTCGGCCCCCATCATCGCCGCCATCACCACATCGCGGCCCGTGCGCAGCCCGCCATCGGTGCGCAGCGTCACCCGCTCGCGCAGGTTGTTAATGGCCAACACTTGATGCGCCTCGGTCAGGCCCATCTCCCACGGCAGGCCCGCATATTTGATCGATGTCGCGGGCGATGCCCCCGTGCCGCCATTATGGCCAGAAATCAGAATGATATCAGCCTTGGCCTTGTCCACGCCCGCCGCAATGGTGCCAACGCCAGACGAGGACACCAATTTCACCGTCACCTTGGCGCGTGGGTTGATCTGTTTCAGGTCATAAATCAGTTGGGCCAAATCTTCGATGGAATAGATATCGTGGTGCGGCGGCGGCGAAATCAGCGTCACCCCGGGCGTTGAATGGCGCAGGCGCGCAATCAGCGCCGTCACCTTCATACCGGGCAATTGGCCGCCTTCGCCGGGTTTCGCACCCTGCGCGACCTTAATTTCCAATTCTTCACAGGCGTTCAGATATTCCGCCGTAACCCCAAAGCGCCCCGATGCCACCTGTTTGATCTTGGCAGATGGGTTATCGCCATTAGGTTCGGGCACGAAATGCGCGGGGTCTTCGCCGCCCTCGCCACTGTCCGATTTCGCCCCAATGCGGTTCATCGCCACATTCAGCGTCTTATGCGCCTCGGGCGATAGCGCGCCAAGGCTCATACCGGGGGTAACAAACCGCTTGCGAATGGATGTTATGCTTTCCACTTCCTCAATCGGCACGGGCTTGCCCAGTGGTTTAATATCCAGCAAATCACGAATGTGAATGGGCGGGTTCGCCCGCATCGCGGCTGAATACTGTTTCCACATGTCATAGCTGGCACGGTCGCAGGCCGATTGCAGCATATGCATCGTCTGCGCTTCCCATGCGTGCTTTTCGCCCGAACGGCGCGCTTTGTAAAAGCCGCCAATCGGCAAAACATCTGCCCCGCCCAGCCAGCCCTTGGCGTGAACCTCTTCGGCCTTCATCTGCAACCCTTGCAGACCAATGCCCGAAATGCGGCTTTGCATCCCTGGGAAATATTCGGCCACCATCGCGCGCGACAGGCCCACGGCTTCAAAGTTCAGACCCCCGCGATAGGACGAGATCACCGAAATGCCCATCTTGGACATGATTTTCAGCAGCCCCGCATCCACCGCATTGCCATAGCGGCGCATCGCGTCCAGCAGCGTGCCTTCCAGCAGCCCGCGCCGAATACGGTCAGCAATCGAATCCTGCGCCAGATAGGCGTTCACCGTGGTTGCCCCGCAGCCAATCAGCACCGCAAAATAATGCGGGTCGATACATTCGGCAGACCGCACATTCACCGAGCAAAACGTGCGCAGCCCCTTACGGGTTAGCCACGAATGCACCGCCGATGTCGCCAAAATCATCGGCATCGCCACGCGGCCATCCGATTGATGCTGATCGGTCAGCACCAATTGCCCCGCGCCAGAGCGCACGGCATCTTCCGCCTCGGCGCGGATACGCTCTAACCCTTGGCGCAGCGCGTCTGGGCCAGCATTCGCGGGGAATGTACAATCCAAATGCGCCACTTGGTCGCCAAAGCGGCCCACCAGCACATCAAATTCCGCATTGGCCAAGAACGGGCTTTCCAGCACCATAATTTCCGATTGGCTGTTTGCCTCGTCCAGCACATTGCGCAGGTTGCCGAAACGGGTCTTCAGGCTCATCACCCGCCCTTCGCGAAGGCTGTCAATCGGCGGGTTGGTGACTTGGCTAAAGTTCTGGCGGAAGAAATGCGACAGCGGGCGGTACACCGACGACAGCACCGCCGCAGGCGTATCATCGCCCATCGAGGCGATCATTTCTTTGCCATCCTCGGCCATCGGGGCCAGAACCTGCTCCAACTCCTCTACCGTAAAGCCCGCAGCAATTTGGCGGCGGCGCAAATCGCCCCCCTCAAACATTGGGGTTTCTGGCACGTCTTTCAGCAGCGCGCCCAGATCAACAATCTTCTGAATCCAGTCGCCATAGGGCTGGGCGGCGGCGAGTTTATCTTTGAGTTCGACATCGTGGTACAGCTTGCCCTCGGCCATATCCACGGCAATCATCTGCCCTGGCCCCAGCGCGCCCTTTTCGCGGATGGTGGATTCGTCCACTGGCACCATCCCCGCCTCGGAACCCGCAATCAGCAAACCATCGCCCGTGACGACATAGCGCATAGGCCGCAGCCCGTTGCGATCCAGCCCGCCGCAGACCCATTGACCATCGGTCATCGCCAGTGCGGCAGGCCCGTCCCAAGGTTCAATGACCGAATTGCAATAGGCATACATATCCGCCCAAGCGGGTTTCATATCGGTGGTCGCCTTGCTCCACGCCTCTGGCACCAGCATGGTTTTCGCCAGCGGCGCATTGCGGCCAGACCGCACCAGCACCTCGAACACCGCATCCAGCGCGCCAGAATCCGACGTGGCGGGCGGGATAATCGGCTTAATGTCTTCCGCCGCATCGCCAAAGGCCGACGATGCCATGCGAATCTCGTGGCTTTTCATCCAGTTGACGTTGCCCTTCAGCGTGTTGATCTCGCCGTTGTGGGCCAGCATACGGAAGGGCTGCGCCAGCCACCACTGCGGGAAGGTGTTGGTCGAATAGCGCTGGTGATAAATCGCAAAGGCCGATTCAAACCGATCATCCATCAGGTCGGGATAGAACGTCGCCACCTGTTCGGCCAACATCATGCCTTTGTAAATGATACTGCGGCAGGACAGCGAACAGATATACATCCCCACAATTTGCGCGGCCTGCGCCGCCTTTTCGATACGGCGGCGAATGATATACAATTCACGCTCGAACTGTTCTTGGTCAAAATCCTTATCGCAGCGGATCAGAATCTGCTCAATTTCAGGCCGCGTTGCATTGGCCTTTTCCCCCAGAACCGACACATCCACAGGCACATGCCGCCAGCCATAAATGTAATGGCCCATGCGCAACACTTCGGTTTCCACAATGGTGCGGCAGCGCTCTTGGGCTGCAAAATCCGTGCGCGGCAAAAACACTTGCCCCACCGCAATCAGCTTGGACGTATCGGCATGATGGCCCGTGCGCAGCACTTGGTCATAGAAAAACGGCACGGGGATTTGCACATGAATGCCCGCCCCATCGCCCGTTTTACCATCGGCGTCCACCGCACCGCGATGCCAAATGGCCTTTAGCGCGTTGATACCGTTTTCCACCACCTTGCGCGAAGGTTTGCCCGAAATGGCCACAACCAGCCCCACGCCGCAGGAGGAATGTTCATCCTCGGCCTTATACAGGCTGTTGGCATCCATCCATGCGCGCTTGGCTTCCTCGGCGGCGACCCATGCATCATCATACTGTGGCATTTTGGCGTCTTTCTTTTCTAGCGGCTTTTAGGTTTTGCCAATGTTCGGCAAATGGAATGGCCCCAGCGGGGTGCAGGGCGGTGCGGGCGCTTTGCATATCGCCCATGATCACGGCGGCCATCAGCGGGCGCAGCACGCCATCGCGTTTCAAACAGGCGGCCAGCGCGTGGCCATATCGCGGTACAACCAGATGATCCACGCTTGCAGGCGCATTGAAACGGCGGGCATGGGGCATCTCGCGCGCCTCGCCGCCGTGCAAAATCATAATCTGCGCGGGGTTATCCGCCAAACTGGGCACGGCAGGAAACGGCCAAGACGTGATGTTCTGGCGAAAATGCCCCCAGCGCCGTTCTTCGGGCACGATGTCTTCTTTCACCGAATATTGCGGCACAATCGCCAGCACGGCGTCCAGC
>JAIXVS010000113.1 GCA_027482795.1 Rhodobacter sp. | reverse complement strand
TCCATTTCCGCCACAGGCCCAGTCCACTGAATAACCCCGCCGTGCAGCATGGCAACATGATCGGCAATCGCGCGCACCGATGCCATATCCTGCGTGATCGTCATGGCGGTTGCCCCCATTTCCACCACAATCTCGCGGATCAGCGCGTTAATCACGCCCGACATGATGGGGTCTAGCCCCGTTGTCGGCTCGTCAAAGAAGATAATCTCAGGTTCGGCGGCAATGGCGCGGGCAAGGCCCACGCGCTTTTGCATCCCGCCCGACAACTCGGCAGGAACCAAATCGGCCACGGCGGGTTTCAGCCCCACGCGGCGCAGCTTTTCAATGGCAATGTCGCGCGCCTCATCCTTTGGCCGCGCCAAGGGGCCGCGCATCAAACGAAACGCCACGTTTTCCCAAACCTTCAGGCTGTCAAACAGCGCGCCGCCTTGGAACAGCATCCCGAAACGGGCCAAAAACGCCTCGCGCTCGGCCTTGCGCACATCTTGCCCGTCCAGCGCGATCACGCCTTTATCAGGTGTCACAAGCCCAAGGATCGATTTCAGCAGCACCGATTTGCCCGTGCCCGACCCGCCGATCACCACCATCGAGGTGCCGCGATCAATGGTCAGATCCACCCCGCGCAGCACCGCGTTTGGCCCGAATGTTTTGTGAACGCCTGTCAGAGTGATCATGATCCAAACAGCACCGAGGTTAGGATGAAGTTAGCCGCCAGGATCAGGATTGATGCCGATGCCACCGCCCCCTTGGTCGCCCCGCCCACGCCCTGCGCGCCGCGACCCGAATTCATGCCGTAATAACAGCCGATCAAGGTTGCAATAAACCCAAACACCGCGCCTTTGATTAGCGATGAGACCACATCCGCCGTTTGCAGAAAATCCACCGTGTTTTTGATGTAAGAGGCAGGGTTAAACCCCAATTGCCCCGTGGCCACCAAAAACCCGCCCATAATGCCAATGATATCGCCAATGCCCACCAGCAGCGGCACGCATAGAAACCCTGCCAGCACGCGCGGAACGGTCAGGTATTTCATCGGGTTTGTCGACAGGGTGACAAGCGCGTCAAGCTGTTCTGTCACCTTCATCGTGGCAATTTCGGCAGCAATCGAAGATGTCACGCGCGCCGCAATCATCAGCCCCACCAGTACGGGGCCCAGCTCGCGCACCATGCCAATGGCCACGATCTGCGGCACCACTGCCTCGGCCGAAAAGCGTTGCCCGCCTGCATAAATCTGCAAAGCCAGTGCGCCGCCTGTGAAAATCGCCGTCAGCCCCACCACAGGCAGCGATAGCCAGCCCACATTCAGCAGCGCACTGGCAAATTCGCGCCCGTAAAACGGCGGGCGCAGAATATGGCCCAGCGTTTGCGCGGCGTAAATCGTAATCCGCCCCAAAGCGGCAAGGCTGGCCAAAACGGGGCGGCCAAGGGCAGCGAGCGCGGCAGAAATAGACGGTAGACCCTGCGCCATGGCTTACGCCTCTTCCTTGCGGTAATGCCGCCGATAGCGCGGCCCCAGCGATGTTAGAATTTCATAGCCAATCGTACCTGCCACTTCTGCCAATTGGTCAACGCCCTGAGAGGGGCAGATGATGTCCAAATAATCAGGTACTTGGCGCAAATGTGTGATGTCTACGGTGATCAAATCCATCGAAACCCGCCCAATCAGCGGGCAGGGGGTATCGCCATCCCACAGGGTCGCTTTGTTGGATAAGGCGCGCAGCAAGCCGTCAGCATAGCCGCCCGACACCGTGGCGGTGGTGGTTGGCAGATCGGCCATCCAGCCCTGCGAATAACCCACCGTCTCGCCTGCGTTCACCTCATGCGTTTGGATCACGGGCAAAGACAGGCGCACCACGGGGGCTGCCCCCGTAAAGGGCGCGCCGCCGTACAGGCCCACGCCCGGGCGGGTCAGATCAAAGTGATACTTCGGCCCCAGCAAAATGCCCCCCGTCGCCGCCAAACTGCGCGGCACGCCCGTGCCATCGGTCATCGCTTGGAACAAGATCAACTGGCCGTGGTTCATCGCATTGTCAGGCTCGTCCGCGCAGGCCAGATGCGACATAATCAGCTCTGGCCCCGCGTCCAGAACAAAGGGGGCAACCGCCTCCCATTCCAATTCTTTCATGCCAAGGCGGTTCATGCCCGTATCCAGCTGAATGCCAAAACCCGCCCCGGGCAGGCCTTCTAAATGGCGGGTGATTTGATCAATGGAATTGAGCATGGGCGTTAGATCAAGATCGCCGATCATATCGGTATCGCCCGCCATATGGCCCGAAAGTATGTTGATTTGCGGGCCTGGCCCCAGGCTTTGGCGCAGGGTTGCGCCTTCTTCGGCGGTGGCTACAAAAAAGCGCCGCGCACCAGCGGCGGCCAAGGCGCGCGCCACCCGCGCCGCGCCAAGGCCATAGGCATCGGCCTTGACCACAGCCGCCGTTTGCACGCCCGATGCCGATGCCCGATCCAGCGCGCGCCAATTGGCCGCGATGGCATCCAAATCCACTGTTAAAACACCCGTGCCCATAGCACCCCATTGCTTGCTGCACCCGTTTTCACCGCCCCGCGCGCGGGGTCAAGTGGATTTTATCCCTTGGGCAGCTCGCGGCGCTGCTTGGGCGAGATTTCGTTAAAATTTTAAACCTTAACGGGCTGTTTGCCGTGCTGCGCTAATCTGAGCGTTCAGGTCAGCGGGGGCGCATATGGGGTTTGGGTTTGGGCAGGGGCAGCGGGCGGCAATGCGTGCGCTGGCGGCAGAGACGGATTTGGACGATGTTTTTGGCGCGGACGCACCCGATTTCGCGCAAGCGCCCGCAAAAGCGGGCCGCAAAATGCCCCTAAATGGGCAAATGCTGCGCCTTGTCATTATGCTAGCCATTTCGGCGCTGTTCGTTGGCCTTTTGGCCCAGCGTTTGGCCGAGGTTGATTTTAGCGCCACTTGGGCCGCCGTCGGGCTTGTGTCCCCCTTTGCTTGGGCGGGGGCGCTGGCGCTGACAGCCGCCGCCTTTTGGGCGGTGGGCCAATATGACGTGGTGCTGCATCGCCATTTTGAAACAGGGGTTGATGCGCGCGCCGCGCGCGCCGCAGGGATCAGCGCGATTGCGGTCAGCCAGACCATCGGGCTGGGCGTGATCACAGGGGCGATTTTGCGTTGGCGGATGTTGCCAGATCAGTCGTTTTGGCTCGCCTCGCGCATCACCGTGGCGGTCGCGCTGTCGTTTCTGGCGGGATGGGCCGTTGTCACCGCTGTGGCCGTGCTAACCTTTGGCATGGGCGGATATTCTGGCTTTGCTTGGGCGGTGCTGGGCGCGGCGGGTCTGGCCACTGCGCTGTGCGTGTTTGCGCCGCGCGCGCCGTTTCGCTGGCCCAATCTGCGCACGATTTTGGCGCTGGCCCTGCTGTGCGCGGTAGACACGCTGGCGGCGGCCTGCGCGCTGTATGTGCTGCTGCCCGCCGAATTGGGCCTATCGCTGGCGGTTTTGCTGCCTGCGTTTTTGCTGGCCTATGGCGCGGGCCTTTTGTCGGGCACGCCGGGGGGCATTGGCGCGTTTGAACTGTCATTATTGGCGCTGCTGCCGCATGTACCAGAGGCGCCGCTTTTGGCGGCTGTGCTGTGCTGGCGGCTGGCCTATTTCGTGCTGCCTGCGCTGTTGGGCGCTGCGGTTGCCATGCGCGGGCCGCGCGCGCGCGCAATCGCGCCGCCTGCGCAATTGCTGCGCGGAATGCAGGGCTGCGCTGTTGCCCACGCGGCGCGCACGCCTGCTGAATATGGATTGCTGGCGCAGGGGGAACATCGGTTTCTGTCAGGGGAAGGTGCGGGCTGGATGGTGGCCCCGCGCGGGCATGTTTTGGTGGGGCTGCTGGACCCCGTTTGCTGGCCAAGCGCCGCGCCGCCGCGCGATAAGCCACTTGGAATGATCGAGACCATGGCGCAGGCCACGGGCCGAGTACCTGCCCTGTATAAGGTATCGTCCCGCACCGCCGCGCGCGCGCGCGCATCGGGGTGGCGGGCGGTTCGCATCGCGCGTGAGGCGGTGATAGACCCCGCAACCTTTGATCTGAACACACCCGCCCGCGCCGCGCTGCGCCGCAAACTGCGCCGCGCAGATGCTGCGGGGGTTGAGGTGGGCCATCTGGGACAGGACGCGCTGCCCATGGCGCGGCTTGCCGAAATTGCGCAGAACTGGTCGCGATTGCATGGGGGGGAACGTGGTTTTTCCATGGGACGCTTTAGCGCAAGCTATATTGAAACCCAGCGTGTCTATGTGGCGCAGGTGGGTGGTGTGATCCTTGGCTTTGTCAGCTTTCACACCAGCGCGCAGGAATGGGCGCTGGATTTGATGCGGTCGGACAACACCCTGCCAGATGGCGCAATGCATGCGATGATCGCTGCGGCGCTGCGAGATGCCGCAGCACTCGGCGTGCCCCGATTGTCGCTGGCCGCGGCCCCCGAAACCGCCTTTGCCGCAGGCCGCGCGGCGTGGTCGCTGCGCCAGATCAGGCCCTTGGCGCGGCTGGCGCGCCTAGATGCGGGCCATGGTCTGCGCCAGTTTAAAGAGGCTTT
>JAIXVS010000338.1 GCA_027482795.1 Rhodobacter sp. | reverse complement strand
TAACCCCGATGATTGGATGGAGCCGAAAGACCGCCGCAAGGTCGATGATTTCATTCTGTATGGCATGGCTGCGGCCATTCAGGCGGTGCAGGATTCGGGCTGGGAGCCGAAGACCTTTGAAGAGCAGTGCCGCACGGGGGTGATGATAGGATCGGGTATTGGCGGTTTGTCATCCATTGCCGAAACGGCCATTTTGATTAAGGAAAAGGGCGCAAAGCGGGTGTCGCCGTTTTTCATCCCAGGCGCGCTGATTAACCTGATTTCGGGTCAGGTGTCTATTCGCTTTGGCTTTAAGGGGCCAAACCATGCGGTGGTCACGGCCTGTTCGACGGGGGCCCATGCCATTGGCGATGCCGCGCGGCTGATCCAATGGGGGGATGCCGATGTGATGATTGCAGGCGGCGCGGAAAGCCCGATTTCGGAAATTGGCATTGCGGGGTTTAACGCCTGCAAGGCGCTGTCGACCAAGCGGGAAGATGACCCGACCAAGGCATCGCGCCCTTATGACGCCGACCGCGATGGGTTTGTAATGGGCGAAGGCGCGGGTGTGGTGGTGCTGGAGGAATACGAGCACGCGGTTGCGCGCGGGGCCAAGATTCACGCCGAGGTTTTGGGCTATGGCCTGTCTGGCGATGCGCATCACATCACTGCACCGTCCGAAGATGGCGAAGGCGGCTATCGCAGCATGGATATGGCGCTAAAGCGGGCAGGGCTGGCCCCAGCGGCGGTTGACTATATCAATGCGCATGGCACATCGACCATGGCCGACACGATCGAGCTGGGCGCGGTGGAACGTTTGCTGGGCGATGCTGCACAAAACGCCACCATGTCATCGACCAAATCCAGCATTGGGCATTTACTGGGGGCGGCTGGCGCTGTTGAGGCGATTTTCTGCGTGCTGGCGATCCGCGATCAAATCGCGCCGCCCACGATCAACCTTGATAACCCCGCCGTTGCGCCAAAACTGGATTTGGCGGCAAATAAGGCGGTTAAGCGTAAGATTGACGTGGCGCTGTCCAACAGCTTTGGTTTTGGCGGCACGAACGCCAGCCTTGTGATGGGCCGCGTAACGTAATGGCAAAGGCAATTGCATCTGGCGCACTGACGCTGCTGATTGTTATCTTGTTCGGCTTTGCTGGGCTTTTGGGCTGGGCGCAGGGGCAGTACACGGGGGCTGGGCCACTGGCGCAGCCCATCTGTTTCGAGGTGAAAAAGGGCGCTAACCTAACGGCGGTGGCGCAAGATTTGTCGGCGCGCGGTGCCATTTCGAACGAGCGGATTTTCCGCATTGGCGCGTCTTATGCCGAAAAGGCCGATGATCTGAAATTTGGCAGCTATCTGCTGCCTGCGGGCGTGTCGATGCAGGCTGCGCTGGATGCGATGACGGCAGGCGGGCAATCGACCTGCGGGCGCGAGATGAATTACCGCATTGGGGTGAACCATGCGGACATCATTCTGCGCGAATTGGATCCCAAGACGAATGATTATATCGAGGTCGCCAAATACGACCCTGCAATCGATCCGCGCCCCGCGATTTTGGATGATGAGGCGTGGAAGGTTGATCTGCGCCTGCGCATCACGCTGGCCGAAGGGGTGACCAGCTGGCAAGTCGTGGAATCGCTGAAGGCGGCGGAATTTTTGACGGGGGATATTTCCGAGGTTCCCCCAGAAGGCAGCCTTGCGCCCGACAGTTATGAAATTGTCGAGGGGGCCGTGCGGGGCGATATTTTGGCCGATATGACGGCGCGGCAGGCCAAAACGCTGGCCGAATTGTGGGAGGCCCGCGCCGAAGGCCTGCCCTATGATACGCCGCAAGAGGCGCTGATTATGGCCTCGATCGTAGAAAAGGAAACGGGCGTGGCGGATGAGCGCCGCCAAGTGGCCTCGGTTTTCCTGAACCGCATTGCCGAAGGGATGCGCCTGCAAACCGACCCGACGGTGATTTATGGTATTACAAACGGGCAGGGCGTTTTGGGGCGCGGCCTGCGTAGGTCAGAATTGCAGCGCGAAACGCCCTATAACACCTATGTCATCGACGGGATGCCGCCGACCCCAATTGCCAACCCTGGCCGTTTGAGCATTGAGGCCGCGCTGAACCCCGATACCACGGATTATTTGTTCTTTGTGGCCGATGGCACAGGCGGGCACGCCTTTGCCAAGACGTTGAAAGAACATAACAAAAACGTGGAAGCGTGGCGCAAGATCGAGGCAGAGCAAGCCAAGAAAGCCGAAGAAGACGCGCAGCAGTAAGGTTAAGTAACACTTAAGCCTGCGCGCGCAAGTTATTGATTTATATACATAAAACTTGACATGCCGCGCGGTGCTGTGGCATGTTTCTTTCATGCTGGCAGAAATGTCTTGGACGGCGCGGGGGAAACCCAAGCGCCGTTTTTGCATTTCGCGGGTGGGCGAACGGCAGAAAAGGCAGGCATTAACCTATGAACACCTATCATCCCCCAACACCTGATGACGATGTGACCGAGTTGGTGGCCGAAACCAAAATCCTGTTTCGCAGGTCAGCCACGGTATTGGCCAAGCGGATCAATGAGTTGGAAGAGGCGTCTCCCCCCGAGGAGAAATCCACAAGCACCGTGATGAAAGACATGCGCCAAGCCTTTGGCTGGGCTTTGGAAGAGAGCAAAAATGTTGAAAAAATTGAAAAATCCCTCGCAGCAGCCAATGGCACTGTTGGATACGACCTTGACGCCGCCCGATTTGAAATTGGGAGCAGATTGGCTCGCCTGCGCGCCGCCAGAGATGACAGAGGAGTTTCTGAGCAGTCTGAGTGATAATGCGCTGCTGTCCTTGCCCTATCTGTTCGAGTTTTGGGCGATGCCGCATCAGACCCCGCCTGCGGGCGATTGGAAGACATGGGTGATTATGGGCGGGCGCGGGGCGGGCAAAACCCGCGCGGGGGCCGAATGGGTGCGCAGCATGGTTGAAGGCGCGGGGCCGCTGGACGGGGGCGTTGCGCGGCGCGTGGCGCTGGTGGGCGAAACCATCGACCAAGTGCGCGAGGTGATGGTGTTTGGGGATAGCGGCATTTTGGCCTGCTCGCCCCCTGATCGGCGGCCCGAATGGCAGGCCACGCGCAAGCGGCTGGTTTGGCCCAACGGCGCAGTGGCGCAAGTTTTCTCCGCCCATGACCCTGACAGTTTGCGCGGCCCGCAGTTTGATGCGGCTTGGGTGGACGAGCTGGCCAAATGGAAAAAGGGCGAACATGCGTGGGATCAGTTGCAATTTGCGCTGCGATTGGGGGACAACCCGCGCCAAGTGGTGACGACAACGCCGCAAAACGTGCCTGTTCTAAAGGCGATTTTGGCCAATGACAGCACGGTTGTCACCCATGCCCCTACAACCGCCAACCGCGCCAATTTGGCGGCAAGTTTCTTGGCCGAGGTGCACAGCCGATATGCGGGCACGCAATTGGGGCGGCAAGAATTGGAAGGCCTGCTGATTGACGGCGTGGAAGGCGCGCTGTGGAAGGCAGGCGCGATTGAGGCGGGGCGAATTGATACCGCGCCCGTCCTATCGCGCATTGTGGTGGCGGTGGATCCGCCTGTATCGGCGCATAAAGCATCCGACACTTGCGGCATTGTCGTGGTGGGGGCCATCACCGATGGGCCGCCGCAAAACTGGCGCGCGGTGGTGCTGGAAGATGCATCGGTGCAGGGCGCATCGCCAGAGACTTGGGCGCGCGCGGCGCTGGATGCCATGGCGCGGCACGGGGCAGATCGGCTGGTGGCCGAAGTGAACCAAGGCGGTAATTTGGTGGAAACGGTTATTCGGCAAATTGACGCGCTGGTGCCGTTTCGCGCGGTGCATGCCCGCGCGAGCAAAGGCGCACGGGCCGAACCCGTGGCGGCACTCTATGAGCAGGGGCGCGTGGCGCATCTGCGCGGCCTAACCCGCCTTGAAGAGCAGATGTTTTTGATGACAGCGCAGGGGTTTAGCGGGCGCGGCAGCCCTGACCGCGTGGATGCGCTGGTCTGGGCGCTGACGGAACTTATCATCCACCCCGCCGAAAAGTATCGCCGCCCACAGGTGCGAACGCTGGGTTAGAAACCCTTAAACTTTTAGTCAATATGTTTGGGTCAACGCGGAAAACACCCCGCCACAGGTTGCAAGGAGCAAGCGATGTTCGACTTTCTAAAGCGCGGGGCCACGGCACAGTTGCCCGAAAAGAAGGCCTCGGCAACGGGCCGTGTGGTGGCGTTTAACACATCGGGCCGCGTGGCATGGTCGGCGCGTGATGCGGTAAGCCTTGCCAAAACGGGGTTTCAGGCCAACCCCATGGGCTTTCGCGCGGTGAAACTGATTTCCGAAGCCGCCGCTGCGCTGCCGTTGATTTTGCAAGACGCAAGCCAGCGCTTCGATCAGCACCCGATTCTAAGCCTGATCGCGCGGCCCAATGGCGCGCAGGGTAAGGCCGAACTTTTGGAAGCGATTTATGGCCATCTTTTGCTGTCGGGCAACGCCTATATCGAGGCGGTTGGGCAAACGGGCCTTCCAGCCGAGTTGCATGTTCTGCGGTCAGATCGCATGGCAGTTGTTCCTGGGCCTGATGGCTGGCCCATGGCCTATGATTACACCGTGGGCGGGCGCACGCACCGCTTTGCGATGAGCCCCGATGCGCAGCCGATTTGCCATTTGAAAACCTTCCATCCGCAAGATGACCATTACGGCCTGTCGCCCCTTCAGGCGGCGGCGGTGGCGGTGGATGTGCATAATTCTGCCAGCGCATGGTCAAAGGCGCTGCTGGACAATGCCGCGCGCCCATCGGGGGCGATTGTGTACCGCGGCGCGGATGGGCAATCGCAATTGTCATCCGATCAATATGACAGGCTGGTTTCGGAAATTGAAACGAACCATCAAGGCGCGCGCAATGCGGGCCGCCCGATGCTGCTGGAAGGTGGGCTGGATTGGAAGCCGATGGGCTTTTCCCCATCGGACATGGAATTCCAAAAAACCAAAGAGGCCGCAGGGCGCGAGATTGCCACGGCCTTTGGCATTCCGCCGATGCTGATGGGCATTCCAGGGGATGCGACCTATGCCAATTACCAAGAGGCCAACCGCGCCTTTTACCGCCTGACCGTGCTGCCGCTGGCAGCAAGGGTGACGGCGGGGCTGTCGGCGTGGCTGTCAGGATTTACGGGCGAGGCCGTGGAACTGCGCCCCGATCTGGACCAAATCCCCGCCCTTGCCGCCGAGCGCGATGCGCAGTGGCTGCGGGTAGGCACGGCAGATTTTCTAACGCCGCAGGAAAAGAGGGTTTTGCTGGGCTTGCCTGCACTGGCCGCAGACCCAGTGGGCGAGGTGTAAATGCCGCCCCTGCGCAAAACGGACGAGACGGCGACGGGGTCGCGGTTTTTATACGACAGTTTTGATGCGGCCCATGCGCGTATTGAGGCGAATGAGCGCGTGTCGGATGAGCGTTGGGCGGCGCTGGACTACCGCCTTGGGCTGATTGATGCGGCGCTGGAACGGCTGGAAAAGCGTATCTGGCTGGGGGTTTACGGGCTGGCAGGGTTTTTGTTGGCCCAAATGGCCGAAGCCCTGCTTGCGGCGGCAATGAAATGAGGTGCGGAATGACTTGGATCACGGATGGCGCGCCAGAGCGCAAATTTCTGGCGCTAAAGGCGGGCAGCAAAGCAGGGCTGACAGTGACAGATGGCCCCAATGGCCATGTGATTTCGGGCTATGCCAGCCTGTTTGGCGCGCGCGATCAGGGCGGGGATGTGGTGCAAAAAGGCGCCTATAAGGCCAGCCTTGCCCGCCTGTCTGCCGCAGGGCGCGGCGTGAAAATGCTGTGGCAACACGATCCCGCCCAACCCATCGGCGTGTGGGACGAGGTGCGCGAAGACGAGGCGGGCCTTTGGGTCAAGGGCCGCATCCTTACGGCGGTGGATAAGGGCCGCGAGGCGGCCGCCCTTTTGGATGCGGGGGCCATTGACGGGCTGTCGATTGGCTATCGCACGCTAAAATCCACCAAGGAGGCAGGCGGCGCGCGCCTGCTGACCGAGCTTGAGCTGTGGGAAGTCTCACTTGTGACCTTCCCGATGCTTTCCGAAGCGCGGGTTTCGGCCAAATCAGATGCGCAAGATGCAGATCTGCGCGCAGCAGAGGCCGCCGAAATCTGGGCAGAGTTTGCCGCGATGTTGAAAGACGCAGGCCAAACTTTGGCATCCCGCCGCTAGCGCCCGCAGCGCGCAGGGTCAACCCTTAACCCAAGGATAACCGATGACCGAGACCAAGGCTCGGGCCGATGGCGGCATGCCAAAAGCCCAAAATCCTGCGGCCGAAGCCAAGGCCGCCATGACAGAATTTCTGAACGCTTTCAAAAGCTTTCAGACCGATGTGACGCAATCTTTGCAACAACAGGAAGAGCGACTGACCATGCTTGATCGTAAAACAATGACCTATGGCCGCCCTGCGCTGAGCGTGGCGGTAGAAGCAGACGTGCCGCACAAAAAGGCCTTTGGTGCCTATTTGCGCAGCGGTGATGATGATGGCTTGCGCGGATTGGTGCTGGAAGGCAAGGCGATGTCCACTGCCGTTGCGGCTGACGGCGGCTATTTGGTAGACCCGCAAACCGCAGACAGCATCCGCTCGATGCTGGTCTCGACATCCTCGCTGCGCTCGATTGCCAATGTGGTGCAGGTCGATGCCACCTCTTTTGATGTGTTGGTTGACCGCAGCGAAGTGGGCAGCGGCTGGGCCACCGAAGCCGCCGCCACCAGCGAGACGGCAACCCCGCAGATCGAACGTATTGCCATCAAATTGCATGAATTGTCGGCCATGCCAAAGGCAAGCCAGCGTTTGCTTGATGACAGCGCCTTTGACGTTGAAGGCTGGCTGGCAGGCAAAATCGCCACGCGCTTTATCCGCGCCGAGGCCGCAGCCTTTATCAGCGGCGATGGGGTGGATAAGCCAAAGGGCTTTTTGACCGCGCCAAAACTGGCCAATGGCTCATGGGCTTGGGGCAGCCTTGGCTATGTGCCCACGGGCGCTGCGGCTGATTTTGCCCCCACCAATTCGGTCGATTGCATCATCAATCTGGTCTATGCGCTGGGTGCAGATTACCGCGCCAATGCAGCCTTTGTGATGAACAGCAAAACCGCAGGCGCTGTGCGCAAGATGAAAGATGCCGATGGGCGTTTCATGTGGTCGGACGGCTTGGCCGCATCCGAACCTGCCCGCCTGATGGGCTATCCTGTGCTGGTCTGCGAAGATATGCCTGACATCGCGGCAAATGCCTTTGCGATTGCTTTTGGCGATTTCAACGCAGGCTATACCATTGCCGAGCGTCCCGACCTGCGCATTCTGCGCGACCCGTTCAGCGCCAAGCCCAATGTGCTGTTCTATGCGAGCAAGCGGGTGGGCGGCGATGTGACGGATTACGCCGCAATCAAGCTGCTGAAAATCGCTGTCTCGTAAGATGCAGTGATCGCCGCCCCCGCCGCCTGTGTGGCGGGGGCGATTTGGGCGCGCGGCTTTGGCCGTTTGGCTGCTCTCCTCCCATCTCCCCCCGCGCAGACGGCTATGCGCGCCCAAATGGGGAGGCTTTGCGATGAAAGGCGACAAGATGATTTTGACCGAACTGACCCAAACCGCCAGTGCAGATCTGCCCTTGGCTGGCCTGAAGGATCATCTGCGCCTTGGCACGGCCTTTGGTGTGGATGGGCTGCAAGACGGGCTGATCGAGGCGCATTTGCGCGCCGCCCTTGCCGCGATAGAGGCACGCACTGGCAAGGCGCTGCTGACGCGCAATTTCAAACTGACCTTGCCCGATTGGCGCAGCCTGTCGGCGCAAACCTTGCCGCTGGCCCCCGTGGCGGCGGTGACCAAACTGTCGGTTTTTGATGTGTCTGGCGTGGAAATGGTGCTGGACGGCGCACGCTATGCGCTGCAAGCCGACGCGCATCGGCCCAAGATTCTGGCTGTGGGCATGCTGTTTCCCACTGTGCCCAGCGATGGGCGGATCGAGATTTTGTTTTCTGCAGGCTATGGCGCGGCTTGGGCCTCTGTGCCTGCCGACCTGCGCCAAGCTGTGATGCTGCTGGCCGCGCAATATTACGAGACGCGCCATGACGCGGGGCCAGCCATGCAGGGCTTTGGCCTGCCAATGGCGGTGCAAACCCTGATCGAGCGCTATCGCAACATCCGCGTTCTGGGCGGCGGTGCGGGCAAAGGGGGCGCGATATGAGCGCGCCGCAGCTGACGCATCTGCTGGTCTTGGAACAGGCCACGCGCTTGCCAGATGGCGCGGGGGGGTTCACCACCACTTGGGCCACTCTTTGCACCCATTGGGCGGAAATCACCTCGGGTGCGGGACGCATCACGGCGGGTGAAGAGGTCTTCGTCAGCCAAGTGCCCTATCGCATCACCCTGCGCGCAGCCCCTGTGGGCAGCGCTGCGCGCCCGCGCCTCGAACAGCGCCTGCGCCTTGGCAGCCGCATTTTCACCATTCTCGCTGTGGCCGAACGCGATGCAACGGGGCGCTATCTGGTGTGCTTTTCCCGCGAGGAGGTTCCCGCATGAGCTATTCCGCCAGTGCCGCGCTGCAAGCGGCGATTTTCACGCAGCTCTCCAATGCCCCCGCCCTTGCGGGCGTGCAGGTGGTTGACGCGCTGCCACCGGGCACGCCTGTGGGCAGCTTTGTTCTGCTGGGGCCAGAGGTG
>JAIXVS010000005.1 GCA_027482795.1 Rhodobacter sp. | reverse complement strand
CGTGATGGCGCAATTGAACCTGACTATACGTCCATGCCAGCGTTGCCGCCCGCCCAAAGGCCGAGGCGTCGCGGTGCCGATCCCCCATATCCAGCAAAATGCCAGAGGTTGGGGCCACCATCGTCCAGAACGTCACCCGCGCGCGCCCACCTGCGGGAATGCGGATACGGCGGCGCAGGCTGAATATCGGGTCAAGCACGGTGCCTGTGGTGCCCGACAAAGGGGCGTTCGCCATGGCGGCAGACCCTGTGGTTTGCCCGCGCCCGATAAAACGCGCGCGGTCAGATTCGTGTTGCAGGGGGGCAGATTCCTCGCCCTCGACCACGGCGATATGCGCAGCCCAAACTTCGGGCTCGGACGGCGCACGGCGGCGGCGCGTGGCGATCAGCACCCCCAATTCAGGCAGAAAATCGGTGACCACAAACAGTTTGGAAAAAGCTGGGTGCGACAGATCGGCGGCAGGCGGGGCAAGCACCAGTTCGGCGTAAGAGGTCACGTCTACATCGCGGCTATGCCGCCCTGTGTTGGTCAGGGTAACGCGCCGCGCCTCGGCATCATCCTCGCCCGAAACAACAACTTCGGTGTGGGTGATCAGTTGCGCGCCCTCATAGGTAAAGGCCGCATTATGGTCGCTGAACACCGCCGCTTGGCCCGCGTTCGGGCCAAGCGGCTGCATCGCGGCTGACCACGCTACCCCAGATTTGACATCGCGCAGAAATAGAAAAGACCCGTGTTCTGCCTGCGTAGGATCGGCCCGCCAACGGGTGACGGCCATATCACCCCAGCGGCTGAACCCAGCACCTGTGGGCGTTAGCGTGACGCTATAGCGCCCGTTCGACAGCAAATGCGCGGTTGGCCAAGCATCAGTGGGGCTGTCAAAACGGCGCAAGCTGGGCGATGCATTTTGCTCGTGCGGCGAGACTTGAACATCCGCCGCATGGGGGGCCGCGAAGGGGGCGTCGCGCGGCACCCGTTCTTGAAGCAGCAAATCCACGGCCTGAATCATTGGTTCGGCATGAAAGCGGGCGCGCAGCCGCCCGTCTTGCAACACATTGGCAAGGGCGGTAATCGTCATGCCCTGATGATGCGCCATAAAACTGCGCACGATGGCAACGTTGCCGTCTTCGGGCAAACGGCTGGCGGTGAAATCCAGCGCCTCATAAAACCCATACCTGCTTTGCGCGCCCAGTTTCGTCAGCGCGGCAAAATTCTGCACAGCGGCCTGCGGATCTACCATGGCCCCAAGGGCAGTGGCGTAGGGGGCGATCACCCGATCTTCGGCCAATCCGCGTTTAAGGCCCAAACCCGGCACGCCAAAGTTGGAATATTGATAGGTCATCTCTAAATCGCGGGCGTTAAAGGCCGATTCCGAAATGCCCCAAGGCAGGTTCAACCCCGTTGCATAGCTGCGTTGCCGCTGCACCACGCGGCGGCTTGTTTGCTCTAGCACCGAACCCGCGGGCGCGCGCATCACCAGCGCGGGCATCAGATATTCAAACATACTGCCCGACCACGAAATCAACGCCGCCCCTGCCCCAATCGGGGTTGCAGCGCGCCCCAGACGAAACCAGTGGCGGGTTTCAACATCACCCTTGGCAATAGCAAATAGCGATGCCAGCCGCGCCTCGGATGCCAGCAGATCATAGCAATTGGGATCAAGCGTGTTGGTCGATACTGTAAAACCAATTGACAGCAGCTTTTTGTCTGGGTGCAGAAGAAAACCAAAATCCATCGCCATCGCAAAATTGCGCGCCGTATCGGCCAGCGCGCGCAGCTTTGCGACGTTTGCAAAAGCTGGGGTGCGGCAGGCAATCATGGCGGCTTTCCAGAATGCAGCATCTGATCCATCGGGCAGCGATCCCATCAACGCCTGCGCCTGTGCCAGAAGCGCGTCCGTCACACCCTTTTCGATTTGCGCCAATATGGCGGACAGGGCTGGAACTGGTTCAGCGATCAGCGCCTCTGCTGCAAGGGCGCGCGCATCTTGCAGCCCTTGCGGATTGGCGGCGGGCTGCAACGCCCAAGCTTCGCACGCCTGCGCCACTGCAATCAAATGCCCAGCAAGATTTCCGCTATCGACGGACGAGATATAGGGCGGGTCTAGAACGCGCAGATCACTCGTGTCGTGCCAGTTGTATAGATGCCCGCGAAAGCGCGGCATCCGCGCCATCGTAGCCAAGGTTTGCTCTAGCCGTTCCACCGCCGCGGCCTGACTGATCCAACCCATGTCATGCGCCGCTGTGACGGACAGCAGATATAGCCCGATGTTCGTGGGCGACGTGCGGCGCGCCACCACGGGTACGGGAATTTCCTGAAAATTGTCAGGCGGCAGAAAGTTTTCCTCTGCTGTGACAAAGGTTTCAAAATAGCGCCATGTGCGGCGGGCAATCAGGCGAAGGGTTTGGCTATCGGCCTTGGTCAAGGGGTGCGGTGCGCTGGCCCCCTGCGGTGCGCTAATCCAGCGCGCAACCGCTGGGGCCAGCAGCCATGCCATGCCAAAGGGCACTATAATGGGCAGGCTTTCGGGGCGGATGATAAAGGCGATAAGGCAAACGCCCAGCCCAAGTGCAAGACCGCCCGCATGGCGCAGATAATGCCGCAAATAGCTGGGCAGCGCCCCGTTGCCCGCCTGCGCCGCCGTCTTCCATTCAAGCAGATGCTGGCGTGTTCGCAGGCGTACAAGGCTGCGCGCAATGGCATCCAACATCGCAAAAGCGCTGTCTGCCAGCAAGATCAGGTTCAACCCAATGCGCGCCGCCGCCATTTGCACATCCGATAAAACCGCATCCAAATGACTGCGCGAGGTGATCCCCGCCCGCCCGGGCAGCGCGGCAAACGGTAGCGAAATCAAATAGGGCAGCGCCAGCATCGCCAAAACAGCCGCCGTCCACAGTGCCGCATAGGGGCCCGACCAGCCCACACTCAGCGTCAAAATCGCCAAGGGGGCCGATAGGCTGCGGCGCAGATTATCGAGCATTTTCCAGCGCCCAACGGCGGGAATCCCGCCAAAGGTTTGCCTGCGCCCCGTGATCCACGGCAGTAATTGCCAATCGCCCCGCGCCCAGCGGTGCTGGCGGGCTGCGTCAACGTCTTGCCGAGCAGGGAAATCTTCGATCACCTGAATGTCCGATGCCAAACCCGCCCGCGCAAAGATGCCTTCGAACTGATCATGGCTCAGCATGGTGTTTTCGGGCACCCGCCCAGCCAGTGCGCTGGCAAAGGCATCAACTTCATAAATACCCTTGCCCGTGAACGATCCTTCGCTGAACAGGTCTTGATACACATCTGAAATCGCCGCTGCATATGGCTCGATCCCGCCGGGGCTGGAAAACACCCGCTGAAACAGCGATCCGTCCAGCGCCATCGGCAGGCTGGGCGCAACGCGCGGCTGCAAAATGCCGTAGCCTTTGGTCACACGCTGGCAGGCAGGATCCAACTGAGCGCGGTTTAGCGGATGCGCCATTTTGCCCACCATGCGCCGCACAGTGTCGCGCAAAAGCCGCGTGTCAGCATCCAAAGTGATCACATAGCGGATGTCCTGACGGATTGCGGGCGTATCCGCCACAAAACTGGTGTCTGTCGCACCGCGCAACAGGCGATTTAGTTCGTG
>JAIXVS010000081.1 GCA_027482795.1 Rhodobacter sp. | reverse complement strand
GGCTAAAGCGCAGCCAGTCTGCGCAGCCCCCGATAGGGCTGGTCGCGCCCAAAAACAAGGATCAAACCCGTGAAAGTCATCGCTTCTAGCCTGCGCAAAGGCAATGTGGTTGAAATGGAGGGCAAGCTGTATGCCGTTCTAAAGGCCGAAAATTTCCACCCAGGCAAAGGCACGCCGACGACTTCTGTCGATATGCGCCGCATTTCTGACGGGGTGAAAGTTTCTGAACGCTGGCGCACCACGGAAATGGTGGAAAAGGCCAATGTCGACGAACGCGAGTATGACTTTCTATATGAAGACGGCGAAGGTTACCATTTTATGGAACCCACCACCTACGAGCAGTTCGCCGTGCATCCCGATGTGGTGGGCGATGACAAGGTCTTTCTGACCGAAGGCATCAAGGTTTACCTTAAAACCTATGACGGCGTTGCGATTGCGATTGAACTGCCGCAGCGCGTGACGGTGGAAATTGCCGAAACCGAACCCGTGGTCAAAGGGCAAACGGCATCGTCCAGCTATAAGCCTGCGGTTTGCACCAATGGTCTGCGCGTGATGGTTCCGCCCCATATCGGCGCGGGCGTGCGCATTGTGATCAACACCGATGACTACGCCTATCAGGGCCGCGCACAGGACTAATCTAGCAACCCTTGGTTGATATTTCGACAGCGTTTTTCACCCCTTGTTTTTTGTAATGAAAAGGCGCATAGGGTGGGGGCGAAAAACGCTAATCTCGAAAAATCTGTCTCCTTACGGCTTCAGCGATCGATACTAACGTGACTGAGCCGCGCCATCGCATCCTGCGGATGGGACACTAAATACGGAGATATCACTATGGCCAATGGCACAGTGAAATGGTTCAACGCAACCAAGGGTTTTGGCTTTATCGCCCCCGCAAATGGCAACAAAGACGTGTTCGTTCACGTCTCGGCGCTAGAGCGTGCAGGCATCCGCCAACTGAATGACGGTCAGGCCGTGACGTTTGACATCGAAGCAGGCCGTGATGGCCGCGAATCGGCTGTTAACCTGGCTTTGGCATAATCTGATTTAGGCGGCGTGGCTTTGGCCGCACCGTTTAGACAAAAAGAAACGGGAAAGGTTTGCGCCTTTCCCGTTTTTCTTTTGGCCAATCGCGCTGGATCAGATCATCATATCTTCAGGCCGCTTGCCTGATTTCAGCGCAGCGACGAACCACAGCGGCTTGCGCCCACGGCCCGACCAGGTTTCCGAACCGTTGGCAGGGTTGGCATATTTTGCCACGGCGGGCGAGCGTTTGCGAATTTTGGACGCGCCCGTCAGTTCCGAAATCGAAAAGCCAAGCTCGCGCGCCTTTTCTTCAAGAGCGAGCAGGGCATCGCGTTTCTTGCGGTCTTTGAAACCGGCAATTTCCTTTGCAATGCGTGTTTGCAAATCCTTTAACTCTTTCAATGAATACTGGGAAAGATCCATGGGCATTCTCCTTTTTCGGTAACTGCGCACTTTATTATGCCTGTGTTGCCGATACTGCAATGGTTTTATTAAAAATGATTTGATGCTATTTTGGGCTGCGCTTTGCCAATATGCGTTGCAACGTGCGTCGATGCATAGACAACCGCCGCGCGGTTTCCGACACGTTCCTGTTGCACATCTCATAAACGCGCTGGATATGCTCCCACCGCACGCGGTCGGCGGACATTGGGTTATCCAAAACAGGCGGCATTGCGCCGCCCTTCATCAGTAAAGCATTCGTGATATCATCGGCATCGGCGGGTTTAGAAAGATAATCCGCCGCGCCAATTTTCACCGCTGCCACCGCCGTGGCAATCGCGCCATAGCCCGTTAGAACCACAACGCGGCAATCAGGGCGACGTTCGCGCAGCAGCTCTACCACATCTAGGCCGTTTCCATCCTCTAGACGCAGATCAACCACAGCATAGGCGGGGGGGCGGGCTGTGGCCACGGCGCGGCCAGCGGCCACGGATGTAACGGTTTCCACAACAAAACCGCGCTTTTCCATCGCCTTTGCCAGACGCTTCACAAAGGTTTCGTCATCATCCACCAAAAGCAAACTGCGATCTTCGCCCAGTTCGGCTGCATTATGTTCCACGGCATTCCCCTTTTTCTTTTGCTAAATCTAGGCCGCATTAGGGATTAGGTCAAATTTCCAGCTATTTTGCCGCATCAACGAAACATTCTAGCTTTTCTGCCATATTGGCCGCGCTGATATCGCGGTCAAAAAAGTCTACAAAACCGACATCTGGCATCATCAGATAGCTAAAGGTAGAGTGATCCATCAGGTAATACTGCGGATCGCCATCCATCTGCTTTTGGTAATAGGTCTTATAGGCAGCCGAGGCTGCTTTTACTTGGTCGGGCGTGCCCGTCAGACCAATCATGCGTGGGTGCATGGCATCGGTAAAATCACGCAGCACTTCGGGCGTATCGCGTTCGGGGTCGAACGAGATGAAGACAGGGGTGACGATCTTGCCTTTGGATTCCAAAATATCCACCGCCTCTGCGTTGCGGGCAGCGTCCAATGGGCAAACATCGGGGCAAAAGGTGTAGCCAAAATAAACCAGCGTTGGACCTGTGATAACGTCCTTATCTGTCACGGTTTTTCCGTTTTCATCGGTCAGGGTGAACGGCCCACCAATCGCACCGCCACCCACCGCGCCCGCGCGGCACTGCGCGAACTGATCATCGCCTGCGGGCTGCGAGATATACAAAACACTTGCCCCAATAAGCCCCACCACAGCCAAACCTGCCAAGCTTGCAATCAGCGTTTCGTTTTTCATGCCGCGCCCTTTCCCTTTTTACTGCGCGCCCCCTATAACACATCTATACCCATGCGCGAGGCTGACATTATGACACGCCAAGACACTGCCACTATGCGCCTGCTTCGGGTGGATTGGCTGCCGCTGCGCACGCTGATTTTGCTGCGGTGGCTGGCGGTGGTTGGGCAATTACTGGCAATATTTGTGGCCAGCCAGATCTATGAATTTCAATTGCCATTGGGGCTGTGCCTGCTGGCCATCAGCGCGGCGATGAGCGCGAATTTTATTTTGTCTGCCGTCTATCCCCCCACCAAACGGCTATCAGAGGCGGAATCCATCGCGGCCTTAATGTTTGATTTGGTTCAACTTGCCGCATTGGTGTTTTTGACGGGCGGTTTGACCAACCCATTTGCCCTGTTGATGCTGGCACCCGTGATTGTTTCAGCATCGGCGCTCAACCTGCGCGCCACTCTGGTTTTGGGCGGGGCTGCGGCGATGCTGACGACATTGGTGTTTTTGTTTCAAATGCCTTTGGTGCAGGCCGATGGCCAAGTGTTTGATACGCCTGTCTTATTTAAGTTTGGCTTTTTGGTATCGATCCTGATTGGTATTGCGTTTTTGGGGCTTTATGGGCGCAAAGTGTCGACCGAACTGGCCAATATGTCCGATGCATTGCTGGCCACGCAAATGGCGCTGGCGCGCGAGCAAAAGCTAACTGATTTGGGCGGTGTTGTGGCCGCCGCCGCGCACGAATTGGGCACGCCCCTTGCCACGATCAAATTGATCAGCGCCGAAATGGCCAGCGAGTTGCAAGATAACCCTGCCTTGCAAGAAGATGCGCTGACCATCCGCGCCCAAGCAGACCGTTGCCGCGATATTCTGCGCGAAATGGGTAAATCGGGCAAAGATGACCTGCTGATCCGCGCCGCCCCGCTGTCTGAAGTGCTGCGCGAGGCGGCAGAACCGCATGGCCAACGCGGAAAGACGCTGCACTTTAACCTAAACCCCAAAGATAATTCTTTGGCAGAGCCGTTTATCTTTCGCCGCCCTGAAATCATCCATGGCCTGCGCAATTTGATCCAGAATGCTGTGGATTTTGCCAGCGCCAATGTCTGGATTGAAGGGTCGTGGAGCGAGGACGTCATAAGCGTGGTCATCATCGACGACGGCGCTGGGTTTCCACCGCAGTTGATTGGCCGCATTGGCGATCCGTTTTTGCGCAGCAGATCAACGCAGGCGCTTGATCGCCCCGAATACGAAGGCATGGGGCTTGGCCTGTTCATCGCCAAAACACTGCTCGAGCGGACGGGCGCTGCGATGTCCTTTGCAAATGCGGCCGAATCACTGAGCAATCAGGCCCAAGTTCCCCAGCGGCGCGGGGCCGTGGTTGAAGCGATTTGGCCGCGCACTGCCCTTGCCGCAGATCGCAGCGCGGCACTTGGGGATAACACGGTGAATAGTTAGCGATAACATTGGGATGAATAGCCCAAAACTGCGTAAATGTAATGACTTAGCTGTTGTTCTGCCGCTGCATTAACCTTTTGTTAATAAATACGCCCTTAGGTTGAATTTATACAATTGTTAGTCAATTTTCCGAAAGTAGGTGGGGCAATGGGCATTGGGTCTATGGTTGACTTGATTGGGGTTGGCTTGCTTTTGGCCGCGTTGGCCCTCATGCTGACCACGCTATTCAACACACAAGGCGCAAATCCCAAACCGCAAAGCATTGTTTTGCGCAGCGAGGGGCCGGTTTTCCTGTTTGACGGCGACGTTCTGGTAGATTGCAATGCATCTGCCCGCGCCGTTCTGGCGCGATCCATCACGCGGGGCGGGGATTGGCAGCGTTTGCTGGCCTTTTTGGCCAAGTATTTCGACAATATTGATGAAAAACTCGCACAGTTGCCCAGACTTGGGGCGATGGCTGAAATTGCTGAAACAAACAGCGGCAAAGCAATGCTGATGCAGGCAGAGCTGAATGGCGGTCTGACAAAAATTGCGTTGACTGACCCCGACCTTGCCGATGGGCCAGGCGTTGCGTTGGCCATGTCGCACCGCGCCTTGGAAACCGAGGTGCAGGAGTTGCGCCACGCCGTTGCATCCTCGCCCGTGCTGATGTGGCGTGAATCGCCCACAGGCGATGTAACTTGGGCCAATAATGCCTATGTTTTGCTGGCCAGCGCAGCGCAGACGTCGCGGCGCGATCTTGGGCGGCGCGATCTTGGCTGGCCTTTGCCGCGCCTATTTGACCGCGCAGCAACCTTGCAATCGGCGCAGGGCCAGCGGCAAAGCGTGGCGATAGGCGCTGGAAAATCCGCGTGGTTTGATCTGGTCACACAGACCGAAGGGGCGGGGATGCTGTGCTTTGCCACCCCAGTCGATGCCGCAGTAAATGCCGAAAACACCCTGCGCGATTTTATGCAAACCTTGTCGAAAACCTTTGCGCAATTGCCCATTGGGCTGGCGATTTTCGATAAGGATCGCAAGCTGCAAATGTTCAACCCCGCCTTGGTCGAATTGACGACCCTGCCGCCCGATTTTCTAACGCGCAGACCCACAATGCTGTCCGTGCTGGATGCGATGCGCGACCGCAATCTTTTGCCCGAACCCAAAGATTACCACAGCTGGCGCCGCCAAATCATTGAAATGGAACGCGCCGCGGCCACTGGCCTGTTTCAGGAAAACTGGGCCTTGCCCGATGGTCAAACCTTTCGCGTCACGGGTCGCCCGCACCCTAATGGGGGGCTTGCCCTGATGATCGAAGATATTTCGGGCGAAATGCAACGCTCGCGCCGCTATCGATCAGATTTGGAAATCAGCCAATCGGTGATTGATCGGTTGGAAGACGCGATCGTGGTTTTTGACCAAGGCGGTCATCTGCTGTGGTGCAACACGGCCTATAGCACCCTGTGGAACCACGACCCCGCTGCCAGCCTTGGTGATAGCTCCATTCGTTCTGTCACGGCGCAATGGAAAACCCTAACCGCGCCCACCCAGCTGTGGATTGAAATTGACGAATTTATTCACACCATCGGCAACCGCGAGGCATGGAGCAAAGACCTGCGCCTGCTGGATGGCCGCTTGCTGACCTGCGCAGTCGCCCCTTTGGCGGCGGGTTCGACAATGGTTGCGTTCCGCTCAACTGGGCCAAAGCGCACAGGCAGCGGGCTGGATCACCTGCCCAGCAGCGCAACGGCAGCGCGCTAGATCGCTGCTTGCCAGCAGGGGGCGCTTTGGTAAACATGGGGCATGTCATTGCCCGCCCGCCCCCCTACTGCCGATGTGCAGCTTTTCCTGCCAGATGAGGCCAGCGCCACACGCTTTGCGCAGATTTGCGCAGATCATCTGGGCGCGGGCGATACGGTGCTACTGTCTGGCCCCGTGGGCGCAGGCAAAAGCCATTTCGCGCGCGCCGTTATTCGTGCGCATTTGGGCGAAGATACAGAAGTACCCTCGCCCAGCTTTACCCTTGTACAATGCTATGACGCTGGGTTCGAGATTTGGCATGCCGACCTATATCGGCTATCGCACAGCTATGAAGTGGCAGAATTGGGTCTAGAAGAGGCGATGGGCAAGGCGCTGTGCCTGATTGAATGGCCAGACCGTTTGGCGCAAATTCCGCCCGATGCAATTGCACTGTCGCTGGCAATGGCGGGCGATGGGCGCATGGTCCATCTTTCTGGTGCCTCCCCCGCGCTGGTCGCCGCCCTGAAATCGGCCTTTCCAGAATGACGTGCAGCGCGGCAAGACAGGCGTTTTTGCAAACCGTTGGCTGGGCCGATGCCACGCGCGCGCCGCTTGCGGGGGATGCATCGGCACGCAGCTATATGCGCCTAACGCTAGGCACCCAAAGCGCGGTGTTCATGGATGCGCCGCTGGGCGGGGCGGATGACCCTGCACAGTTTGTCAAGATTGCAAACCACCTTAGCGCGCTGGGCCTGTCTGCCCCGCGCTGCATCGCGCAAGATTTGGCGCAGGGGTTTTTGCTGCTGGAAGATTTCGGCGATGGGGTTTTTGCGCGGCTTTTGCAGGGCGAACCACACCGCGAAATCGACCTTTACGCGCAGGCCATTAAGGTGCTGCACCACCTGCAAACCCACCCCGCACCACATGGCTTGCCCAACCTTTCTGCCGTAGATTGGGCGGATGCGGCTATGCTTTCGCTGACCCAATATACGGCGGGGATCACGGGGCAGCCACCCAAGACCGATGATTTGCACAGCGCGTTAACCAGCGCGATCGACAGCTATGCGAACGGCCCGCGTGTGCTGATCCTGCGCGATTACCACGCTGAAAACCTGATGCATCTGCCAGCCCGCACGGGCCTTGCCCAAGTGGGGCTACTGGACTTTCAACTCGCCCAAATGGGGCAGCCATGCTATGATCTGGTATCCTTGCTGCAAGACGCGCGGCGCGATGTAGCGCCTGCAACCCAAGCTGCGATGAAGGACCAGTTTTTGTCTCTAACTGGCCAGCTAGAGACGGATTTTTCAGCCGCCTATGCGGCCTTTGGCGCGCAGCGCGCCTTGCGGATTTTGGGGATTTTTGCCCAGCTTTGCACCCATCAGGGCAAGCCGCAGTACCTGCCCCTCATCCCGCGCGTTTGGCAGCATTTGCAGCACAACCTTTCCCATCCTGCCCTAAATGACTTGGCCAAAATCTGTGCCCGCGATCTGCCGCAGCCAACCCCTGCCGCCCTGCAAACCTTAAGGTCAAAATGCCAAACCTACCCCTGATGATCTTTGCCGCTGGGTTTGGCACGCGCATGGGCGCGCTGACCAAAACTATGCCAAAACCGCTGATCGCCGTTGCAGGCATACCGCTGATCGACCACGCATTGCGCGTTGCGCGCGGTGCGGGGGTGGGCAAGATAGTGGTCAACCTGCATTATCTGGGCGATCAAATTGCCGCCCATTTGGCAGGCCAAGACATTGCCTTGTCGTGGGAGCGGGACGCGATTTTGGACACAGGCGGCGGCCTGCGCGCAGCCCTTCCGCTGCTGGGCGAAGGCCCCGTTTTGCTGCTCAATTCCGATGCCGTTTGGACGGGCGAGAACCCCTTGACCCAGCTTTTGGCCGCATGGGATGCCAGCAAGATGGACGCGCTTTTGCTGCTGGCTGACCGCGCGGATGCATTGGGCCACAGCGGAGTGGGTGATTTTCTAATTGACCCTGATGGCCGCCTAACCCGCGCCAATGGGCGCGCGGCACCCATCTATCTGGGCGCGCAAATTCTGAACCCTGCGACCTTGGCCGAAGTTCAGCAAAATGCCTTTTCTTTGGTGCTGATCTGGGACAAGCTGATCGCACAGGGACGCGCCTTTGGCACCTTTCACAATGGGGGGTGGTGCGATGTTGGCAGCCCTGAGGGTATAGCGATTGCGGAAAGGTTGCTGCGTGTTTAAGCCCACACCATCCCCCCGCATTTTCGCCCTGCCCCCTGGCTGCGATTTTCCTAAATTCGTGGTCGCAGGATTGCAGGCCCGCATGGCAACCGCCCCGCCCGAGGCGATGGCCCGCGTGACCTTGTATCTTAACACAAACCGCATGCAGGCCCGCGTTGCCCAGATTTTCACCAGCCAAGGCGCGCAGTTTCTGCCGCGTTTGCGGCTGATCACGCAGGTGGATCAAGACCCGCGTTTGGTGCGCAACACCGCCACATCGCCCCTGCGCAGGCAGTTGGAAATTTCCACCCTAATCGCGGCCTTGTTGCAGGCGCAGCCCGATCTGGCCCCGCGTTCGGCCACATTCGACCTTGCCGTAAGCCTGTCGCGCCTGCTGGATGAAATGCAAAGCGAAGGGGTATCGCCGCAATCGGTTTCCGCGCTGGATGTGTCAGATTATTCCGCCCACTGGGCCCGCACCCAAGAATTTCTGCGCATTGTAGCGCCCCTGTTTGCGGCGGGTGATGGGCCGCAGGCGCGCCAGCGCGCAGCCATTGCCGCCCTGTCTGCCCTATGGCAGGCCAGCCCGCCGCAAGACCCTGTGATCATTGCAGGCACCACAGGTTCACGCAAAGCCACGGCTGAACTTATGCAATCCATCGCCGCCCTGCCCCAAGGCGCGATCATTCTGCCGGGCTATGATTTTGATCTGCCCGAAGCGGTGTGGCGGCATATGGATGATGCGCTGACCAGCGAAGATCATCCGCAATTCCGCTTTCGCCACCTGATGGATCAGATTGGCTTTGCCCCCAGCGATGTGCAGCCTTGGGTTGACACGCCTGCACCCGCGCCCATGCGCAATGCCTTGGTGTCGCTGGCGCTGCGCCCCGCCCCTGTGACAGACCAATGGCTGCGCGATGGCCCTGCCCTGCCCGATTTGGTGCAGGCCACGGCGGGGCTGACGTTGCTGCAAGCCCCCTCGCCACGGGCCGAGGCGCTGGCAATTGCGCTGATTTTGCGCAAAGCCGCCGAAGATGGGGTTAAGGCCGCGCTGATCACCCCAGATCGCGGGCTATCGCGGCAAGTCACCGCTGCGCTGGATCGTTGGGCCTTGGTGCCCGACGATTCGGGCGGGCGGCCCTTGGCCCTGTCTGCTGTGGGGCGGTTTTTACGGCAAATTGCATCCCTGCGCTGCGAGGCGTTGAGCATTGACCGCCTGATCGATCTGCTAAAGCACCCGCTGACAGCTTCCGTCGAAGGACGCGGCAAACACCTGCTTTTGACGCGCGAATTGGAATTGCACCTGCGCCGCGATGGCCCCGCCTTTCCAGATTTTGCCATGCTGCACCGTTGGGCCGAGACGCGCGCGATTGCGGGCGCGACCGAATGGGTCACAATGTTGAAGCCGCTGTTTTCAGCCCGCAGTGATAAAACTTCGCGGCCACTCGCGCATCATGTCGCCAGCCATATTGCGCTGGCCGAATCTATCGCGGGCGGCCCAAATTCGGCCCTATGGGCCGAGGTGGCAGGCATTGCCGCCCGCGCTTTGGTTGACGAGCTGACCGCCGAATCCGATGCAGGCGGCGAGATGACCGCGCAAGATTACCGCCAATTGTTCGACACGCTGATCCAATCGCGCCAGTTGCGCGAGCCGCAAATGGCCCATCCGAATATCTTCATTTGGGGCACAATCGAGGCGCGGGTGCAGGGCTGTGATCTGGTTATTCTGGGGGGGCTGAACGACGCGATTTGGCCCAAATCGCCCGAACCTGACCCGTGGCTAAACCGCAAAATGCGCAAAGAGGCGGGGCTTTTGCTGCCAGATCGCCAAATTGGCCTTGCCGCGCATGATTTTCAGCAGGCCATTGGCGCGCCGCAAGTTGTGCTAAGCCGCGCGACCCGCAATGCCGAAAGCGAGACGATCCCTTCGCGTTGGCTGAACCGTTTGACCAATTTGATGCAAGGCCTGCCGCAGAAAAACGGGCCAGAGGCTTTGGACGCAATGTGCGCGCGCGGGGCAGAATGGCTGGCGATGTCGCGCGCGCTGGATTTGCCCAGCGCGGCGATGCTGTCCGATCCCGCCTTACGGCCGAGCCCCCGCCCAGCGCCCGTGCCCCCGCTGGCCGCGCGTCCCCGCGAATTGCCCGTAACGGCGATGGAGCAGCTGATCATCAACCCCTATCACGTTTACGCGCGCTATATCCTTGGCCTGCAACCGCTGGCCCCCCTGCGCGCGCAGGCAGATGCACGCGATCGCGGTATGGTCGTGCATAAGATTTTGGAAACATTCGTCACAACCCGCCCCGAAGATGAAAACCGCGACGCCGCCCGCGCGCGGCTTCAAGACATCGCGGCGCAGGTTTTTGGTGACCAGATTCCCTTTCCAGCCACGCGCGCGCTTTG
>JAIXVS010000112.1 GCA_027482795.1 Rhodobacter sp. | reverse complement strand
GGGGGTTTGCGGCAGCAATTTCGGCCAGCGCCTCGGCCACCGATGGTGCCACGCTGGCGTTCAGCCCCGCCGCAGATGCCGCCGCCGCCGTTACCTCGGCGGGAAGGGTATTCACCTCGTTTGGAATAGACACGGCGCGCAGGGTTTTGGCGTGGCCCTTTAGCGGCTGCATATAGCCCTTCACATCTTTGGTGTTCAGCATCCCGCAAATCAAATGCGTCTCGCGCGCGGGCAGGCGCGCCAGCGTTGCGGCCACCGCATCGCCCCCCGCAGGGTTATGCCCGCCGTCAAGGAACAATTCCACCTGCGGGGCCAAATCCACCAGCGGCCCGCGGCGCAGGCGCTGCATCCGCGCGGGCCAAACAGCGCGGGTCACGGCTGCCTCACACGCAGCATCGCCATAGCCCAAATGCCGCAGCGCCATCAGCGCCGCCCCAGCATTTTGCACTTGGAAGGGGCCAATCAGGGCGGGCAGCGGCAAATCCAATAGCCCGTTTTCATCCTGAAACACCAACCGCCCTGCTTCCTCAGAAACATGCCAATGCTGCCCATAGGCCAGCACTGGCGCGCCAAGGCGGGCAGCGACAGCTTCGATCACCTCCAGCCCCTCGGGCATTTGTGGGCCCACAATCACGGGCACGCCGCGCTTGATAATCCCCGCCTTTTCGCCCGCAATCGCGCCCACTGTATCGCCCAAGAACTGCTGATGATCCAGCGAGACGGGGGTGATGATCGACAGCTTCGGCGTGATGACATTGGTCGCATCCAGCCGCCCACCAAGCCCAACCTCTAGCAAGGTGTAGTCGGCAGGCTGGCGGGCAAAGGCCAAAAACGCCGCGCAGGTGGTAATTTCAAAAAACGTAATCTCATCCGGCCCATTGGCGGTGACGCATTCATCCAGCAGGGCGGTTAAACTGGCTTCCGAAATCAAATCCCCCGCCAGCCTGATGCGTTCATGAAACCGCGCCAAATGCGGCGAGGTATAGGCGTGAACAGATTTCCCCGCCCCCTCTAGCCCCGCGCGGATCATCGCCTGCGTGCTGCCCTTGCCATTGGTGCCCGCAATGTGAATGGCGGGGGGAATGCGCATTTCGGGGTGGCCCAGCGCGTCCAGCAATCGGTGCACGCGGCCAAGGGTTAAATCAATCACCTTGGGATGCAGCGTCATCATCCGTTGCAAAACGGCGTCAGACCCGCCAGCGCCAAGCGATGTCATGCCGTTTGCTCTTGCCCAATCACGCCAGGCGGGGGCAAATCGCCCTTAATCGCAGGGCTTTGGCGCATCAGCATCCGCATGATTGTAATCAATTCGTCGCGCATATCCTTGCGGTGGGTCACGCGGTCTAGCATCCCGTGATCCAGCAGATATTCGGCGCGCTGAAACCCTTCGGGCAGCTTTTCGCGGATGGTCTGTTCAATCACCCGCGCGCCTGCAAACCCAATCAGCGCGTTGGGTTCGGCAATTTGAACGTCCCCAAGCATGGCATAGCTGGCCGTCACCCCGCCCGTGGTGGGATGCGTCATCACCACAATGTAGGGCAGCCCCGCCTCGCGCAGCATTTGCAGCGCCACCGTGGTGCGCGGCATTTGCATCAAGGACAGCAGCCCCTCTTGCATCCGCGCTCCGCCCGATGCCGAGAAAAGAACAAACGGGCGCTTCAGCTTAATCGCCCGCTCGGCCCCTGCGATAATCGCATTGCCCACATACATGCCCATCGAGCCTGCCATGAAGGAAAAATCCTGCCCCGCTGCCACAATCGGGGTGCGGCCCACCTCGCCCTCGGCGACCAGCATCGCATCTTTCTCGCCAGCCGCCTTTTGCGCGGCTTTCAAACGGTCGGGATAGCGTTTTTGATCGCGAAATTGCAGCGGGTCATGCACAGGCTCGGGCACCTTCACCTCGGTGAAAATGCCCAGATCGAACAGTGCATTAAACCGATCACGTGGGCTTATTGCCATATGATGATCGCAATTCGTGCACACATTCAACGCCGCCGCCAACTCGCGGTGAAACAACATCGTCCCGCATTCGGGGCATTTCGTCCACAAGTTCTCAGGCACATCCCGCTTGGAAAACAGGCTGTCAATCTTGGGGCGAACGTAGTTGGTGATCCAGTTCATCGGGGTAGGGCCTTTTGCTGTGCTGGGTGTCAGTTAAGATGCTTTTGCAAGAATTGCAATCTGATGCCGTGGGCGCGCCCGTCTTGATTTACGGCCCTCTCGCCACAATTACCCGTCTATGCGCACATCAAACCCGCCCCCAGATGTTATCAGCGAAGTCATTCAAATGGCGCTGAGCGATCATGACAGCTTTGATGCCATCCGCGCGCTGCACGGGCTTTCTCCCGATGCGGTAAAGACATTGATGCGCCAAAATCTAAAGACAGGCAGCTATCGCGCGTGGCGCAAACGGGTTCGGCAATTTGGTGACAGGCGCGAGAATTACAAATAAACTGGGCCATTCTTAAACACGGGCCATTCTGGCGCGCCAGCTTCGCCTAACCCTAAACCCGCAAATGCCGCACCCTTGCCCCCCACTCAATCGCCGCCGCGTGCAAACGGTCAATCGACAGCTCTTCGCGCACTTCTTCCAGCATCCGCAGTTCGATCTCGCGCAGCGTGCCGTCTGCCGTTGCCACATCGCAGGCCAGCGCATAGGCGGTTTCATACAGCCGTTCTGGCAGCGCATCGCGGATCAGGCCAAACAGCGCGTCTAGCCCATCTTCCTCTTCGAACAGATCAAACACGGTCTGCGCCACCACGCGCAGCCGATCCATATCATAATCGGCAAACACGGGCATATGGTTGACCATGCGCTGAATGGCCATCAATTCGGGCGTGCGCATTTGCTCGTCGCTGGCGGAAACGGCGATCATCACGGCGACCAGCGCATCTTGCACCGATAGCGAAGCGGGGGTGTCTTGCATGAAATGCTCCTATTTCAGGGCAGAATATTGACCCCAGCCCCGCGCAGCAATAGAGGAGTTAAGTTGCGGGCAATATGGCGCGCAAAACTATAAGGAATGCGGCGATGACAGCGCTTCGGGATGCGGGGATGAAATCCAAGGCTTGGCCCTTTGAAGAGGCGCGCGCGCTGCTGAAACGCTATGAGAAAAAGGCCCCCGAAAAGGGCTATGTGCTGTTTGAAACGGGCTATGGCCCCAGCGGCCTGCCCCATATCGGCACGTTCGGCGAGGTCGCCCGCACCACAATGATCCGCCGCGCGTTTGAAGCGATTTCCGATATTCCCACCCGCCTTATCTGCTTTTCCGACGATGTGGACGGTATGCGCAAAGTGCCCGAAAACGTGCCCCAGCAAGACATGCTGCGCCAGCATATGCAAAAACCGCTGACATCGGTGCCAGACCCATACGGCCAGTTCGACAGTTTCGGCGCGCATAACAACGCCATGCTGCGCCGTTTTCTGGATACGTTCGGGTTTCAATACGACTTCATCAGCGCCACCGAATTCTACAAATCGGGCCGTTTTGATGACACGCTGCGGCTGGCGACCGAACGTTATGACGCGATTATGGGCATTATGCTGGCCAGTCTGCGCGAAGAACGCCAGCAGACCTATTCGTGCTTTCTGCCGATCCACCCCGAAACGGGGCGCGTTTTGTATGTGCCGATGAAGAATGTCGATGCGAAAAACCACACCATCACCTTTGACGATGAAGATGGCCGCGAATGGACGCTGCCCGTCACGGGCGGGAATGTGAAACTGCAATGGAAGCCCGATTTCGGCGCGCGCTGGGCCGCGCTG
>JAIXVS010000087.1 GCA_027482795.1 Rhodobacter sp. | reverse complement strand
GGGTGTGGCGGGGGCCTATATGCTGGGCCTGCCGCTTGCGCTGGGCGCATTTGCCAGTGGCGGCTTGGCGGCAGCGGCGATGTTGTTTTTCACCGCCCGCACGGGGCTAAAGGAAGACGCGGTCATTGGCGTGGTGTTCACCGCGTTTTTCGGGATGGGGCTGTTTATGATTTCGATATCCCCCTCGCCGATTGATGTGCGGTCGATTATTTTTGGCAATATTCTGGCCATCTCGCCCGAAGATACGGCGCAGCTTGTTGGCATAGGCGTGGTGGCGCTGGGCATTTTGCTGGTGCTGTGGCGCGCGCTGCTGGCGGTGTTTTTTGATGAAAGCCATGCGCGATCTATCGGCCTTAACCCGATGCTGCTGAAAGGTATTTTCTTTGCCTTGCTGGCGGCATCTTGCGTGGCAGCCTTGCAAACTGTGGGTGCGTTTTTGGTGGTGGCGCTGCTGGTCACCCCCGGGGCCACGGCCTATCTGCTGTCAGACCGCTTTGGCCATATTTTGATTCTCTCAGTCGCTATTGGCGCGGGCACATCGTTTCTGGGGGCCTATGCCAGCTATTTTCTAGATGGGGCCACGGGCGGGCTGATTATTTGTCTGCAAACTTTGGTGTTTCTGGCAGCCTTTGTTTTCGCCCCCAAACACGGGCGGCTTGCGGTGTGGAGGGCGGCGCGCGCATGAGCGATCTGTTCCTGCCTTTTCACTTTCCCTTCATGCAAAATGCCTTTTGGGCTGCGTTCATCCTTGCCCCGCCCACGGCGATTCTGTCGTGCTATTTGGTGCTGAAAGGCTGGTCGCTGATGGGCGATGCGATTGCCCATGCGACCCTGCCGGGCATTGTGCTGGCCTATATCGCAGGCCTGCCGCTGCTGCTGGGGGCGTTTTTGGCGGGCATGTTCAGCGCGGTGGCGATTGGCTATCTGCGCGACAACAGCCGCATCAAACAAGACACTGTGATGGGGATCGTCTTTTCAGGCCTGTTCGGCTTTGGCATGGTTTTGTACACGCAGATCGAATCTGATCTGCATTTGGATCATATTCTGTTTGGCAATATTCTTGGCATCAATGGCGCAGATTTGGCGCAGCTGGCGGTGATTGCGGCGCTGGTTTTAGGGACGCTGGCGCTGACATGGCGCAGCCTGCTGCTTCATGCCTTTGATCCCGCCAGCGCCCGCGCGCTGGGCCTGAACGTGAACCTATTGCATTACGGGTTTTTGGTGCTGCTGTCGGCGACCATCGTCGCCACGCTAAAGGCAGTGGGGCTGATTCTGGCGATTGGGCTGATGATTGCACCAGGCGCAATTGCCTATTTGCTGGTGCGCCGCTTTGCCAGCATGATGCTGGTGGCCACTTTAATCACATGGGCCGCGATGATTGGCGGGGTTTACGCCAGTTTTTGGCTAAACTCGGCCCCCGCGCCGACGATTATCTTGCTGCTGTCTGCGATGTTCCTGCTGGCCTTTGCGCGCAAAACCCTGCTGGCGCGGCACGCTGTTTCAGTTTAGAATAATTCCAAACTTGACTTTGCTGGCGCGCCTGCATAATTGAGTATAACAGTCGGAGATTATCAGATGTTCATCCAGACAGAATCCACGCCAAACCCAGCCACGCTGAAATTCTTGCCGGGGCAAGAAGTGCTGGATATGGGCACAGCCGATTTTCCCAGCGCCGATGCGGCGGCAACCTCGCCCTTGGCCAAGCGCATTTTTGCCACGGGGCAGGTGACGGGCGTGTTTCTGGGCACTGATTTTGTAACAGTGACCAAGGGCGAAGCCGCCGAATGGAACCATATCAAACCCGCAATTCTGGGCGCGATTATGGAACATTTCCAGTCGGGCGCGCCTGTTATGGAAGGCGGCGCGCAGGCCGCACATACCGCACATGACGGGCCTGATGGTGATGTTGTGCGCCAGATTATGGAACTGCTGGATACCCGCGTGCGCCCTGCCGTTGCCCAAGACGGCGGCGATATCACCTTTCACGGGTTTGATCGCGGTGTGGTCTATCTGAACATGAAGGGTGCCTGCGCGGGTTGCCCATCGTCCACACTTACGCTGAAAATGGGCATCGAAAACCTGCTGCGCCATTACATTCCCGAAGTGTTGGAAGTGCGGCCTGTTGCTGCCTAAACCAGCCTGAACGTGCCGCCCATCCTTGCCTTTGATACATCTGGCGCGCATTGCGCGGCGGCGATTTATTGGCAGGATGGCACGCATTCGCCCGTTCTTGCCAGCGAGGACATGGCCAAAGGCCAAGCTGAACGCCTGCTGCCGATGATCGAAGAAATGATGTCAGGTGCGGGGCTGAAGTGGGCAGATTTCGCTGCGATAGGCGTGGGAGTCGGCCCTGGCAATTTCACGGGCATTCGTATTTCTGTGGCCTTGGCGCGGGGGCTGGCCTTGGGGCTGGATATTCCCGCCATTGGCGTTACGGGTTTTGATGCGCGGGCGCAAACTGTTGATTTGGCTGATTTCTACGTCACCATCCCCGCCCCGCGCGGGCAAGTCTATGCGCAGCGGTTTGGCAAAACCAGCCCCGCCGAACTGCTGGACGCGCCACCACAAGACGCGCCAATTGTGCAAATGGAAACCCTATCACCCGCGGGTCTTGCCCTTGCCATCGCGCAAATGGCCGCCACGCGGACGGGGCAAGACCAACCTCGCCCCGCGCCGTTCTACCTGCGCCCCGCCGATGCCGCCCCGCCCAGCGATCCGCCGCCAGTTATCCTACCATGACCCTGAACATCGATGACATGGCGCGCCTGCATGGCCAATGTTTCACCACCCCGCGCCCATGGTCTGCGGCAGAAATTGCGCAAATTCTGGCGAACCCGCACAGCTTTGCCCTAAATGGGCCGCATGGCTTTTTGCTGGGCCAAGCCGTTGCGGGCGAGGCTGAACTGCTGACCATCGCCGTTGATCCAAACCAGCGCCGCCAAGGCATTGGCCGCGCGCTTGTGGCCCAATTTTGCGACATGGCACGACAAAAAGCCGCGCAGACGGCCTTTTTAGAGGTGGCAACCACCAATGCCCCCGCGATAGCGCTGTATCAGGCATGTGGTTTTACCCAATCGGGCCTGCGCCGTGCCTATTATCTTGGCCCAGATGGCGCATCCATAGACGCCCTTGTGATGGTGTGCGCGCTTTAGCAGCACTATGCTGTGACTGGCCAGATTTTTGACCATTTGCACAAGAATGGCGCAGAAAATTGCAAGATTCTGGTTGACGATTCCTTATTACTGCCCCCTAAATTGCGCACGGTGACAGCGCGGGCCTTTCGGCCCGTGCGCGAAAATTAGAAAAACCAAACTGGAGGAATTCCATGAATCCGAAAATTCTTGCTGCCGTTGTGGCAGTGGCGGCCCTTGGTATCGTTGGCTATAACTATTTGGGCACCACCGCCCCCGCGCCAGAAGCTGCCGCCGAAGCACCCGCAGCGCCCGCCGCAGCCGAGGCGCCAGCCGCCCCCGCAGCGCCTGCTGCTGCTGTTGAACCTGCCGTTGCTGCTGAACCTGCGATCATTTTTGACCTTGGCGGCAAATTTGACAAATCGTTCAACGAAGCGGCCTTTAACGGCGCACAGAAATGGGCCACCGAAACAGGCGGCAAGTTCAAAGAACTGGAAATGCAAGACGAAGCTCAGCGCGAGCAAGCCCTGCGTAGCTTGGCCGAAGCTGGCGCTAACCCAGTTGTGATGACGGGCTTCGCCTTTGGCGACGTGCTGAACAAAGTTGCAGCCGACTTCCCCGACACCAAATTTGCGATCATCGACATGGTTGTTGATCAGCCCAACGTCAAATCGGTGGTCTTCACCGAAGATCAGGGCAGCTATTTGGTAGGCATGATGGCTGGTCTGGCATCGAAAACCAACACCGTTGGCTTCATCGGCGGCATGGACATTCCGCTGATCCGCCGTTTTGGTTGCGGCTATGCCCAAGGCGTTTTGGCGGTAAAGCCTGATGCGAAAGTGGTTCTGAACATGACGGGCACCACCCCTGCCGCTTGGAACGACCCTGTAAAAGGCGCGGAACTGGCCAAGGCGCAAAAAGCCCAAGGCGCAGACGTCATCTATGCAGCCGCTGGCGGCACGGGCGTGGGCGTTCTGCAAGCTGCTGCCGACGAAGGTATCTTGTCGATCGGCGTGGACAGCAACCAGAACTACATGCACCCAGGCAAGGTTCTAACCTCGATGCTAAAGCGTGTGGATGTGGCTGTGTATAACGCGTTCAAAGAAGGCACCGAAATGGCGTCTGGCGTAACTGTGATGGACTTGGCCGCTGACGGCGTTGGCTATGCGATGGACGAAAACAACGCAGCCTTGGTGACCCCAGAAATGCAAGCCGCTGTTGATAAAGCAGCCGCTGACATCAAGGCAGGCACGCTGAAGGTGCATGACTACATGTCCGACAACACCTGCCCTGCGGCCACGTTCTAATGCCAAGCGCAGATTTGGGGGGGCGGCAGGCAACTGCCGCCCCCGCTTCACCCTATGCTATTGAATTAAAAGGCATATCAAAGGCCTTTGGGTCTGTTCAGGCCAACAAAGATATCAACATCGCCATTCCGCGCGGCACCATCCACGGGATCATCGGCGAAAATGGCGCTGGCAAATCGACGTTGATGTCGATTCTGTATGGGTTTTACCGCGCCGATTCGGGCCAGATTTTGGTGAACGGCGCGCCCGTAACCATCCCCGACAGCCAAAGCGCGATTCGTGCGGGCATTGGTATGGTGTTTCAACACTTCAAATTGGTGCAAAATTTTACCGTTCTGGAAAATGTGATTTTGGGGGCCGAAGATGGCCCGATGCTAAACTCCAGCTTGGCCAAGGCGCGCAAAATTCTGGGCGATCTGTCGCGCGAATATGAACTGGATGTCGACCCTGACGCTTTGATCGAAGATCTGTCGGTGGGCCATCAGCAGCGCGTCGAAATTCTAAAGGCGCTGTACCGCCAAGCCGAGATTTTGATTTTGGACGAACCCACGGGCGTGCTGACCCCGGATGAGGCCGACCATCTGTTTCGCATTCTGCGCGGCCTGCGCGATCAGGGCAAAACGATTGTTCTGATCACCCATAAACTGCGCGAAATTATGGAAACCACGGACAATGTTTCGGTGATGCGGCGCGGCACGATGGTGGCCACGGTGAAAACTGCCGAAACATCGCCCGAATCCTTGGCCGAATTAATGGTGGGCCGTAAAGTGCTGCTGGAAGTGGTCAAGAACCCTGCCAAGGTTGGCGACATTATCTTGTCTGTCAAAGATTTGGCTGTGAACGACGAACATGGTGTGACGCGCCTGAAAGGCGTGTCGTTCGACATCCGCGCGGGCGAGATTTTGGGCATTGCTGGCGTGGCGGGCAACGGGCAATCCGAACTGTTGGAAGCCTTGGGCGGCATTGCGGCCGCCAGCGGGGTTGTTGTTTTGAACGGGGCCGAATTGCCGCTGACGGGGCCACGCGCGAATGGTAAAGCGCGACGCGACGCTGGCATTGCCCATGTGCCCGAAGACCGCCAATCGCTGGGCCTGATTATGGATTTCACCGCGTGGGAAAACGTCGGCTTTGGCTATCACGATGATCCGCGCTATCAGAAAAACGCATGGTTGATGGACAACGATGCCCTGCGCGCTGACACCGCCGCTAAAATGGCCACCTATGACGTGCGCCCCCCCATTCCCGCCCTGCCCGCGAAAAGTTTTTCTGGCGGCAATCAGCAAAAAATCGTCGTCGCGCGCGAGATGGACCGCAACCCCGATCTGCTGCTGATCGGCCAGCCCACGCGCGGCGTGGATATTGGCGCGATTGAGTTTATTCATAAACAAATTATCGCCTTGCGCGATTCGGGCAAGGCGGTTTTGCTGGTATCGGTCGAGCTAGACGAGATTATGTCCCTGTCCGACCGCGTTTTGGTGATGTTTGACGGGCAGATCATGGGCGAACGCCTACCCGCCCAAACGAATGAGCGGGAACTGGGCATGATGATGGCGGGGATGGGGGCAAAATGACCAAACTTCCCACTTGGGCGGATGTGGGCCTTGTGCCGCTGATCAGCCTAACGCTGGCGGCGCTGGTTTCGGCGGGCGTTTTGCTGGCCATTGGCCAAAGCCCGATGCAGGCGCTGACGGTGATGGTCAACGGCGCGCTGGGGTCCAGCTATGCTTGGGGCTATACGCTGTATTACGCGACCTCGTTCATTTTCACGGGGCTTGCGGTGACCGTCGCCTTTCATGCGGGGCTGTTCAATATTGGCGGCGAAGGGCAGGCGCAACTGGGGGGGCTTGGTGTGGCGCTGGTCTGCCTTGCCCTGCCATGGCCGCATTGGACGATTGCGCTGGTTGCCGCCATGTTTGGCGCGGCGCTGTTTGGCGCGGCATGGGCCGCCATTCCTGCCTATTTGCAGGCCAAACGCGGCAGCCATATCGTGATTACGACAATCATGTTTAACTATATCGCAGCGGCCCTGCTGATTTACCTGCTGGTCAACGTGCTGCGCCCCGATGGGCAGATGGACCCTGCATCGGCCAACTTCCCAAGCGGCGCGCATCTGCCGCAGTTTCAAGAAATTCCCATTTTGCAGGGGCTTTTCCAGCGTTTCGGCGCGGATGGCCTGCCACGGCTGAACGCCGAAGGCCTGCCAATGTATCAACAGGTGCCCGCCAATGTGACCTTTTTCATTGCCATTTTGGCCTGTGTTTTGGTTTGGGTGATGCTGTGGCACACAAGGCTTGGCTATGCGATCCGCGCCTTTGGCAAATCTGAAAAGGCGGCGGTTTATGCGGGTATTTCGCCGCTGCGCATCATTATGATTGCGATGCTGATCTCGGGCGCGCTGGCGGGGCTGATGGCGATCAACAATGTGATGGGGCAGGCGGAACGGCTGGTGCAAAATTCCGCCTCTGGCGCTGGGTTTATCGGTATTGCCGTGGCGCTGATGGGGCGCAACCACCCGCTTGGCATTTTCTTGGCGGCGGTTTTGTTTGGCTTTTTGTTCCAAGGCGGCGCGGCATTGGGGCTGGAAACCGACATTCCCATTGAACTGCGCACCGTGGTGCAGGGCCTTGTGATTTTGTTCACAGGCGCGCTGGATCAGATGGTGCGGATGCTTCTGGGGATGTTCTTTGCCAAAAAAGGGGCGACATGATGGATTTCGCAACTTTCCTGCAAATCAGCGACACCGCCCTGCGTTTTGCAACGCCCTTGCTGCTGGCCTGCCTTGCGGGCCTATTTTCCGAACGCGCAGGCATTTTTGACATTGGCCTAGAAGGCAAAATGCTGATGGCCGCGATGAGCGCGGGCGCTGTGGCCGCCGTGACAGGTTCGGTCTGGTTGGGTCTGATCGCTGCTATTTTCGGCTCGCTTTTGTTCGCCGCAGTGCATGGCATCGCCTCGATCACCTTTCGCGGCAATCAACTTATTGCAGGCGTGGCGCTGAACTTCGTCGCCTCTGGCATCACTGTTCTGATTGCTGAAAGCATGTTCGGCCAAGGCGGGCGCACCCCGCCACTAGAAGGCGCGGCGCGCTTTGCCAATATCGATTTGCCCTTTGCCGAAACGCTGGGCGCTGTACCCATTCTGGGGCCGTTTTATGCCGAGGTGATCTCGGGCCATACGATTTTGGTCTATGTCGCGCTGGCCTTGGTGCCGATATCGTGGTGGGTTTTGTATCGCACACGCTTTGGCCTGCGGCTGCGCGCAGTGGGGGAAAACCCTGCATCTGTTGATACGGCTGGCGTGTCGGTGGTGCGGCTGCGCTTTAGCGCCGTCATCATCGCGGGCGTTCTGTGCGGTTTGGCGGGGGCCTATATGTCCACTGGCCTGCAAGCGGGCTTTGGCCGCGAAATGACGGCAGGGCGCGGGTATATCGCGCTGGCCGCGCTTATTTTCGCCAAATGGCGGCCATGGCAGGCCCTGTGGGCCACGCTGCTGTTTGGGTTTTTGCAGGCCCTTGCCCTGCGGCCCGATGTGGTGGAAAGCATGACGCGCGTGGCCATTCCCGTCCCGTTCTTGGATGCGCTGCCTTATATTTTGACCGTCATCGTTCTGGCTGGTTTTGTCGGCAAAGCGATTCCGCCCCGCGCAGGAGGCGAACCTTATGTCAAAGAGCGCTGATCTGGCCGCCAAAATCCGCGCACGCGCGGGCGATGCGCCTGTGAAACTGGGCCTTATTCTGGGGTCAGGCCTTGGCCATCTGGCAGGCGCTGTGGATGGGGTTTCCATTCCCTATGCGGAATTAGACGGCTTTCCCCATGTGGGCGTTTCGGGCCATAACCCCAACCTTGTGATTGGCAATCTGGAAGGCGTGCGCGTGGCGATTTTTGGCGCGCGCGAGCATTACTATGAAAACGGCAATCCATCTGCCATGCGTTTTGCGCTGGAAGTGCTGCGCGACTTGGGCGCACGTGACCTTATTGCCACCAATGCGGCGGGCAGTTTGCGCCCCGATATTGCGCCTGGCGATTTGATGCTGCTGTCAGATCACATCAACTTTTCTGGCCTGAATCCGCTAATTGGCGAGAAAACCGATGGCCGCTTCGTGCCGATGACCACGGCACATGATGCAGGCCTTCGCGCCAGTTTGCGCGCCGCGGCCAATGCTTTGGGCATTGCCCTGCCAGAGGGAGTTTATGCGTGGTATTCTGGCCCCAGCTTCGAAACCCCCGCAGAAATTCGTGCGATTAAGATTTTGGGCGGCGATGCGGTGGGCATGTCCACCGTGCCCGAAGTGATCTTGGCGCGGTTTTTGGGGCTGCGCGTGGCGGCCATTTCCACCATCACCAATATGGCGGCTGGCATGTCGAACGAACAGATCAGCCATGATCATACCAAGGCAATGGCCCCCATGGGCGCGGCCAAGCTGGAAAAAATCCTGCGTGAGTTTCTGCGAAGTCATACATTCTAGAAATTGAATTGACGCGCGGCACAAAAAGCCGCACACCATAGTACATACCCCTTACAGGCCTGCGGTTATGCAAATTTATCTGCCCATTGCCGAAGTCTCTGTGAACTTGTTCTTGCTGCTGGGTCTTGGTGGGTTGGTGGGGTTTCTTTCTGGCATGTTTGGCGTGGGCGGTGGGTTTCTGATTACCCCGCTATTGCTGTTTATCGGCGTGCCCCCTGGCGTGGCAGTGGCCACAGGCGCGAACCAAGTTGTTGCATCGTCCATCTCGGGTGTGCTGGCGCAACTTCGGCGCAAGGGGGTGGATTTTGTGATGGGCACTGTGCTGCTGATCGGCGGTATGATTGGCAGTGTCATCGGTGTTCAGATTTTCGCCTATATGACTGCCTTGGGCCAAGTTGATGTTTTTGTTCAACTTTCCTATGTATTTTTCTTGGGCTTTATTGGGGCCACCATGTTTTGGGAATCGG
>JAIXVS010000163.1 GCA_027482795.1 Rhodobacter sp. | reverse complement strand
GAAATCTGACGGGAAATCTTGCTGTTTCCCTTTTGTGCCATGATAAGGGCAAATAAGATATTAATCAACAAGGCGGCCAGATTGTGGCGCTTAGGCACTTTGGGGGCGAAAATGGATCATCAGCAGCTGCAAAATGTGATGCGCAAGCTGGCTTTGCAGGCGGGCGCGCGCATTATGCAGGTCTACAACGGCCCCGATTTTGATGTGAAAACCAAATCCGATGCCAGCCCCGTAACCGAGGCGGACGAGGCCGCGAATGAGATTATCGCAGCAGGCCTGCGCGCGGCTTTTCCAGATGTACCCCTGATTACCGAGGAAGAGGCCGAAAGCCACGCCCTGCGCGCGGCCACGTTCTTGATTGTCGATCCTTTGGACGGCACCAAAGAATTCATCCAGCGTCGCGGCGATTTTACCGTCAACATCGCCTATGTCGAAAATGGGGTACCTGTGCGCGGTGTGGTCTATGCCCCCGCCAAGGGGCGGCTGTTTTACACGCAGGCGCAAGGTGCATCGGTGGAAGAGATGGGCGCGCATGATCTGGGCGCGGTTGGCCCCGTCCATCCCATCCGCGTTAACCCCGCGCCAGATAACGCCGCGCTGATGGTGGTGGCCAGCAAATCGCACCGCGACGCGGCGACGGATGATTACATCGCCAAGTATCAGGTGCGCGATATGACCTCGGCAGGGTCCTCGCTAAAGCTATGCCTTATCGCCACGGGCGAGGCTGATCTGTACCCCCGCCTTGGCCGCACTATGGAATGGGACACGGCGGCGGGCGATGCGGTGCTGCGCGGCGCGGGCGGGGTGACACTGGATTTTCACACACACGCGCCGCTGACCTATGGCAAAGCGGGCTGGGACAACCCGTTTTTCATCGCCTATGCGCCGGGTGTGGATTTGAAACGTTAGCACATGAAAAAAATAAATTGAAAACCCTTATCGTCATACCCGCGCGCTATGCCTCGTCCCGTTTTCCCGCCAAACCGCTTGCACAGATTGCGGGGCCAGATGGGGCGAAATCGCTTGTCCTGCGGACATGGGAGGCAGGCGTTGCCGCAGGCCAGATGATGGGCGCGCAGGTGGTGGTCGCCACCGATGACGCGCGCATTGCCGCCCATGTACAGGGCTTTGGCGGCGTGGTGGTGATGACCAGCCCGCAGGCGCAAAACGGCACCGAACGCTGCGCGGAAGTGGCAGCAACGATGGGCGGTTATGATCTGATCGTCAACCTGCAAGGCGACGCGCCCCTAACCCCGCCGTGGTTTACCGCAGATATGGTCGCGGCCATGGCGCAGGGGACGGCAGATGTTGCCACCCCCGTGCTGCGCTGCGATGGCGCGATGCGCGCCGCCCTGATTGCCGATAGGCGGGCAGGGCGCGTGGGCGGCACAACGGCGGTCTTTGCCGCAGATGGGTCTGCGCTGTATTTTTCCAAAGAAGTGATCCCGTTTTGCGCGCAAGCCTTTCAGGATACCGATCCAACCCCCGTGTTTCACCACGTGGGCCTATACGCCTATCGCACGGCGGCGCTGCGCGACTATCCGCACTGGCCCATGGGCCAGCTAGAGGCGCTAGAGGGGCTGGAACAGTTACGATTCCTAGAACAGGGGCGGCGCGTTCAGTGTGTGCAGGTCACCGCCCATTCCCGCCAGTTTTGGGAGGTGAACAACCCCGAAGACATTCCCATCGTCGAAGCCATGATCGCCCATAATGCGGGGCTGGCATGATGGCGCGGGTATGAGCGGGGGGCTGCGCGCCTCGGTCATCATCGTCTCGCGCCACCGCGCGGCGGCCCTTGCGCGCGCTATCGCCGCCCTGCGCCAGCAAAGCGCGCAGAATATCGAACTGATCGTGGTCGCCGACCCTGCCGCCTGCGCGCAGCTTGCAGGGCAGGGGGATTTGAAAATAATCCCCTTCGATCAGCCCAATATCAGCGCCGCGCGCAACCTTGGATTGGGCCACGCGGCGGGCGATGTCGCGCTGTTCATCGATGATGATGCTGTGGCCGAACCCACATGGGCCGCACGCCTGATGGCTGCGTTTGACACCGCTGATGTTGTCGCGGCCACAGGCTTTGTGCGCGGGCGCAGTGGCATTTCTTATCAATGGCGCGCCTGCGAGGTGGATCATGTGGGCCAAGACCACCCGCTGGATGTGACGCAAACCCCCAGCCTGCACCACAGCACACCCAAACGCGCCGTCAAAACCCAAGGCACCAATTGCGCCTTTCGCACCGCTGCCTTGCGCGCTATCGGCGGCTTTGACCCTGCCTTTGAATTTTATTTGGACGAGGCAGATGTAAACCTGCGTCTTGCCCCTTCGGGCGGCACGATGATCGTGCCAGACGCGCAGGTGCACCACGGATTTCTGGCCAGCGTGCGGCGGCGGGGCAACCGCGTTCCAACATCATTGTTCGACATTGCGGCCAGCACGGCGGTGTTCTTGCGCAAACATGCAGGCAGCGATGTGGCGGTAGGGCAAGCGGCGCTGTTTGCCGCGCAAACCGCGCGGATCGATGCCTTGCGCGCCAAAAGCAAAATCACCCCGCAACAGGCGCAGGCGCTGCAAGCCAGCCTTGATGCGGGCTGGCAAGCAGGCCTTGCGCGCGAGTTTGGCGCGGCGCAGACCTTTGCTGCGGCCCCGCCGTTTATGCCCCTTCAGGGGATTGGCCCGCGTGATCATGTGGTGATTTCGGGCTGGATTTGGGCGCAAAAGGCGCTGCACGGGCAGGCCAAGGCGGCCCTTGCGCAAGGCCACATCGTGACAGTGATCTGCCTTGCGCCCAGCCTGCGCCGCCACAAAATGCAGTTCTTGCCCCAAGGCTATTGGTGGCAATCGGGCGGTGTCTGGGGGCGAAGTGACCGTGACAAACCCGCCCTAAAATGGCGCGGCCTTGCCGCCCGCGTCAGGGTCGAGGCCACCCGCATCGCCCCCTATCGCAACAGTTAAGCCTGATTTGTTCCAAATACGCTACAAACTTGTTTCATTTTTAACCTATTGAGTAAAAAACCTATTCATTCGGCATACGCTGTGGCATAAAACCTGAAAAGATCTGCACAGCAGCCACAGCCCCGACAGAGGTTCGAGTATATGAAGATCAAAAAAGTCACCAAAGCGGTGTTTCCCGTTGCTGGGATGGGCACGCGATTTTTGCCCGCGACCAAATCTATTCCCAAAGAAATTATGACCTTGGTCGACCGCCCGCTGATCCAATACGCCATTGACGAGGCGCGCTCGGCTGGCATCAAAGATTTCATTTTCGTCACCTCGCGCGGGAAATCCGCGCTAGAGGATTATTTCGATCATTCGCCCGAACTGGAAACCGCGCTGAAACGCGCGGGCAAGACCGACCTTTTGGAAGTGCTGAAATCCACCAACATGGATTCGGGCGCAATTGCCTATGTGCGCCAAAACCGCGCCATGGGGCTGGGCCATGCAGTGTGGTGCGCGCGCAAATTGGTGGGGGATGAACCCTTTGCCGTGCTGCTGCCCGATGATGTGATCGCCGCCGAAAAGCCCTGCTTGCAGCAAATGGTCGAGGCATATGCCGAAACGGGCGGCAATATGGTGGCCGCAATGGAAGTCTCTCCGCAGCGCATTTCATCTTATGGCGTTTTGGATGTTGACCAAGACAACGGCAATGTTGTGCGCGCCAAGGGTTTGGTCGAAAAGCCAAAATCCGAAGATGCGCCATCGAATTTGGCCGTGATTGGGCGCTATATCCTGTCGCCCAAAATCATGACCAACCTGAACAAAATGAAGCAAGGCGCGGGCGGGGAAATTCAGCTAACCGATGCCATTGCAGAAGAGGCGGCATCGGGCCAAGTCTTTGGCTTTCGCTTTCGCGGCCAGCGCTATGATTGCGGATCAAAGGCTGGGTTTTTGCAGGCAACGGTGGCCTTTGGTCTTTCGCGTCCCGATTTGGCCGAAGAATTTGGGGCCTATTTGCACGATATGATGGCCCTGCAAAAAGCCGCGCAATAGGCCCGCTTGCACGTGGCAGGGGCCTTTTTGCTGGATGTCACGCGGCTTGTCTCGCGTTTGGGCCGTGGCCAGATGACGGGAATTGATCGGGTCGAGGCGGCCTATTTGGCGCATCTTTTGTCCCTGCAAAACCCCCTGTTTGGCCTGATCCGCACGCGCTGGGGTTTTTTGCTGTTGGGGCAAAAGGGTTGCGCGGCTTTGCAGGATATGGCCATGGGTGCTGTGGCCCAAGGGCAGGCGCTGGCCCAGCTGCGCCCCCTGGCCCTGCTGCGCCGCCCGCATATCCTGCTGGGCAATCTTTTGGCCCATGTCCCGCAGGGCGCAGTTTATTTAAACGTGGGCCACGCCAATCTATCAGCCCGCGTTCTGCGCGCCATGCAGCATCGCGGGGTCACTTCTGCGGTGTTGATCCACGATACCATCCCGCTGGATCACCCCGAATTTGCCAGCATCGGCAGCCACGCCCCATTTGCCGCCAAAATCGCCGCCACCGCGCGCTTTGCAACCCGCGTGATCCACATCAGCGCCGATGCCCGCGCCAAGACCGAGGCGCATTTCGCCGCAGCGGGCCGCATCCCGCCCGCCATTCTGGCCCCCCTTGGCGTTACACTCGCCGCGCCAGCACCCAGCCCCATCACCCCCACCCGCCCTTATTTTGTGGCACTTGGCACAATCGAGCCGCGCAAAAACCTTAAACTGCTGTTTGACCTTTGGCCAAACCTGCCCCAGCCTGCCCCGCAATTGGTGGCGATCGGCGGCAAAGGCTGGGCAGATGCTGCGCTGTTTGCCCAAATGGCGCAGTTGCAGGGCTCTGGCGCGGTGCTGCACGGCGAAAATCTGCCCGATGGGGCGGTGGTTACCCTGTTGCAAGGCGCGCGCGCGCTGCTGTTTCCCAGTCTTGCCGAAGGCTTTGGCCTGCCCCCGCTTGAGGCGGCAGCCCTTGGCACCCCAGTCATCGCATCTGATTTACCCGTTCTGCGCGAAGTTTGCGGTGACTTCCCAGTTTACCTTGACCCAAGGGACAGTTATTCTTGGTTGGAAACAATCAAGAAATTGGCCCAAAGTCAGCCAAGCGTTAAGACAAAACAAAATCTGCCACTTTGGGCAGATCACTTTAAGGTAGTGTTGACTCAAATTCGTTAGTTTGGGTTGGCGGTTATAGGCAACGGCAACAGGCAAGGCACAAAGGTGAGGTTGGCAACGCGGTATATGTTACGCCTTGCGCGCAGGCGCTGGCTGGTGCGCGCGTTTCGCAAACGGCGTGAATTGCGCCCTGTTGTTGACCAAACCGCAGCCATAGGGCGCAGCGCCATCTTGCTGCTGTCAACCGTGCGCAACGAACGCATTCGCCTGCCCTATTTCCTGAAATACTACCGCGACTTGGGCGTGAACCATTTTCTAATTGTCGATAACGGCAGCACCGATGGCACGCGCGAATATCTGGCAGCCCAGCCGGATGTTTCCTTGTGGCACAGCGATGCCAGCTATAAACGCGCCCGCTTTGGCATGGATTGGATCAATTGGCTGCTGCTGCGCTATGGCCACAACCATTGGTGCCTAACCGTCGATCCTGACGAATTCTTCGTCTACCCGTTCTGCGATACCCGCCCCTTGCGCGCGCTGACCGATTGGTTGGATGCGTCATCGATCAAATCCTTTTCGGCCATGCTCCTGGATATGTATCCCAAAGGCCCGTTCGATCTGATTCCCTACCGCGAAGGGCAAGACCCTATTGCCCATGCCCCCTATTTTGACAGCGGCAATTATGTGATCGAACGCAACCCGCGCTTTGGTAATCTGTGGATTCAGGGCGGCCCGCGCGCGCGCATGTTCTTTGCTGATTTGCCCGAACGCGCCCCTGCGCTGAATAAAATTCCGCTGGTGAAATGGCAGCGCCCCTATGCCTATGTCAGCTCTACCCATATGCTGCTGCCGCGCGGGCTGAACCTTGTGTATGACGAATGGGGCGGGGAAAAGGCATCGGGTTGTTTGCTGCATGCCAAGTTTATTCACACGCTGGTCGATAAGGCCGAAGAGGAAATGGATCGCCGCCAGCACTATGCCAATTCGCACGAATATCGCGCCTATCGCGCGGGCATTGCCACCCAGCCCGACCTTTGGACAAAGTGGAGCGAGCGGTACATCAACTGGCGGCAGTTGGAAATTCTGGGGCTAATGTCCAAAGGAAACTGGGCATGAGCGTCGGCTTTGTCATGCTGTGCCACAATGACCTGACCCGCGCGGCGCAGGTCGCGCGCCATTGGGCAGAAAATGATTGCCCTGTGGTCATTCACGTGGATCGGCGCACCAAGCGCAAGAATTATGACCAAATGGTACAGGCCCTTGCGGGCCTGACCAACGTCCGCTTTGCGCGGCGCTATGTGTGCGAATGGGGCACATGGGGTTTGGTTGCAGCCACCCAAGATGCCGCCACCATCATGCTGCGCGATTTTGGGCAGGTGCGGCATGTGTTTTTGGCATCAGGCGCCTGCGCGCCGCTGCGCCCCGTAGACGAATTGCGCGCCTATTTGGATGCGCGTCCGCAAACCAATTTCATCGAAAGCGTGACCACCGCCGATGTGGGCTGGACAGTGGGCGGTTTGGATATTGAACGTTTTACCCTGCGCTTTCCCTTTTCGTGGCGCAAACAGCGCTATGCGTTTGATTTTTATGTGGGCCTTCAACGCCGCATCGGGTTTCGCCGCCGAATCCCTGCGGGGATTGTGCCGCATTTGGGCAGCCAATGGTGGTGTCTCACGCGCCAAACCCTGACGGCGATTTTGCAAAACCCTGACCGCCCCGCGATTGACGCCTATTTCCGCCGCGTCTGGATTCCTGATGAAAGCTATTTTCAAACCATGGTGCGGCAGGTGTCTGGCAATGTTGAAAGCAGGTCTTTGACACTGGCCAAGTTCGATTTTCAGGGCAAGCCGCATGTGTTCTATGACGATCACCTCAGCCTTTTGCGCAAATCAGATTGTTTTGTGGCCCGCAAAATTTGGTCTCAGGCCGATAAGCTGTATGACACCTTCCTATCGGGCGATCCTGCCCCCGATCTGGGCGGCGAGCCGAATGCCGCCAAGATCGACCGCCTGTTTGCCAAGGCGGTAGAACGGCGCACTAAGGGGCGCTCTGGCCTTTATATGCAAAGCCGCCATCCGAACCATGATTGGGAAAATGGCGTCACCGCCGCGCCCTATTCGGTGTTTGCAGGCTTTGCCGATGTGTTCGATAACTGGGAAAAATGGCTGGTCAAATCCACGGGCGCGCGGGTGCATGGCCATCTTTATGCGCCAGACCGCGTGCATTTCGCCCAAGGCGAGACATCGTTTATGGGTGGGCTATCAGATTCGGCCGCATCGCGCGATTATCGCCCCTTGGATTTTTTGACCAACCTTTTGTGGAACACACGGGGCGAAAGGCAGTGCTTTCAATTCGGCCCCGCTGACAATCAGGCCATCACCTATTTCTTGGCCCGCGATCCCAATGCGCAGATATCCATGGTCACGGGCGGCTGGGCGCTACGGCTGTTCAAATCTAACCTTGATTTTGCCGATATCCGCCGCGAGGCAGCGCGCTTGCAAAAAATCGAAACCGATTTCGCCTATGTGCTGCGCCTGCCATGGGTCAAGGCGCGGGTGCGGGTGTGGAGTTTGGCCGAGTTTGTGGAAAACCCTATCGAGCCGTTGCAAGCCATTGTCGACGAAATCAGCCCCCGCGCCATGCGCCGCTTGACCGAAGCCCCGATCTTGACCGATCTAACAGGCTTTGGCCAGTTTTTGCAGGCGCTGCGCAATCAGGGGATGCAGCCCACCTTGGTGGGGGATTTTCCCGTATCCGAAAACGGTGGCTTTGGCGCACAACAGCGCGCGCGCCCCTATTTGGTGCAATAAATGGCCCGTTTCACCAGCTTTGTGATCTTTGGCGAAATGCGCACGGGGTCAAACTTTCTGGAAATGAACCTGAATCGGCTGGCGGGTTTTCACTGCTATGGCGAGGCGTTTAACCCCTATCTTTTGGGCAACCACACCAATGATACGCTGTGCGGGTTTACCGCCGCGCAGCGCGACGAAAACCCATTGGGCCTGCTGGCCGCCATGCGTGCGCAAACCGAAGGGCTGTCTGGCTTTCGCTATTTCCACGACCATGATCCGCGCGTTTTGGACGCCGTTCTAAATGATCCTGCCTGCGCGAAAATCATCCTTACCCGCAATCCTGTCGAAAGTTTTATCAGTTGGAAAATCGCGCGGCAAACCGACCAGTGGCGGCTGATGAACACGCGCCGCCATACCACGGTGCAGCCCACCTTTGACATGGCCCAGTTTGAACGGCACTTGGAAGCGATCCAAGATTTTCAGGTGCTGCTGCTGAACCGTTTGCAAACCACGGGGCAAACGGCGTTTTATTTGGATTATGAAGACATTTTGAATGTCGATGTTCTTAACGGCGTTGCGGTGTTTTTGGGGCTGAAGGATCGGCTGAAAAACATCGATACCACGCTGAAAAAGCAAAACCCCGAAGCGTTGGAAGATAAGGTCACCAACCCTGACGACATGGCCGCTGCCCTTTCGCGGATGGATCGGTTTAACCTAACCCGCACCCCCAATTTTGAACCGCGCCGCAATGCGGGCGTGCTGAACTATGTGGGGCTTGATGCACCAGCGCTGCTGTTCATGCCTGTGGCTGGCGCGCCGTGGGGCGGGGTTGCGGCATGGCTTAAATCCCAAGGCGCGGTCAGCCGCGATTTTGATCGCAAGGCCCTGCGCCAATGGAAAGAGGCGCGGCCAGGCTATCGCAGCTTTACCGTGCTGCGCCACCCGCTGGCCCGCGCCCATGCGATGTTTTGTCTGTTTTTGTCCAGCCCCCTGCAACCCGAACTGCGCCCCTATCTGGCCAAGTTTCACTATCTGCCGCTGCCCCTACAGGGCGAGGCTTTTGCGTCAGACGCCGAATTTCGCACCGCTTTTTTGACATTTATGAATTTTCTAAAGCGCAATTTGGCAGGGCAAACGGGGCTTAAGGTGCTGACGCAATTTGCCAGCCAAACCGCCATTTTGCAGGGCTTTGCGGCCATTGGCCTGCCCGATGCGATTATCCGCGAGGGCGATGTGCAACGTGATTTAGGCCGCATCGCTGCCGATCTGGGACTGACCGCACCGCAAATCGTGCCCGATGCGCCAAGCCCCGTCTATCCCAATCTGGCCAGCATTTACGGTGCAGATTTAGACGCAGCCGCCCGCGCCGCCTATGATAAAGATTACACAGGCTTTGGCTTTGGCGCTTGGACGCCGCTTTAGGCCGCCGATCTAGGCCGCCTGCGGCGCGCGGCTTTCTGTCAAAATGGCGAAAATCGTCGCAGGGTCATTGTTGGCCCGCAGCTTTGAACAGATGCCCGCATCGCGCATAGTGCGCGACACCAGCGCCAAGGCTTTCAAATGATCCACACCCGAATCTTTGGGCGCAAACAGCGCAAACACCAAATCAACGGGCTGGCGATCGACGCTTTCATAATCTAGCGGCTTTTCCAGCCGCATAAACACGCCAACAATCCGCTCTAACCCATGTAGGCGGGCATGGGGCAGGGCAATGCCATTGCCCACGCCCGTTGGCCCCAGCGTCTCGCGCTCTAAAAGGCCGTCAATCGCTGCTGCGGGCATAAGCCCATGGGCCTGCGCCGCCAGTTCGCCCAGCTCTTGAAACAGACGCTTTTTGCTGGGCTGATGCGCCATAACCTTTACAGAGTTTGGCGCAAGAATTTTGGACAAGTCCATAACTGGCTTCCTTATGTCGCAGGCCCAAAGGCGCCGCGTTTAACTGATATTGCGCGGGTCGATCCAGCCAATATTGCCGTCATCTCGGCGATAGACCACATTGACGCCCGCATGGCTTTCGTTGCGAAACACCAGAAAACGATTGTTCGACAGCTCTAGTTGCATCACCGCCTCACCCACCGTAATCGATGGAATTTTCGTTTCCATCTCGGCAATGATGATCGGGTTCAATTCGGCGCTGTCGTCATCTTCGGGTTCTTCGGTTGCGGCAAGGATATACGAAGAAGCACCGCCAAATTCAACAGGCTGGGGGCGGGTTTGGTGATGATTGCGGATGCGGCGTTTGTAGCGGCGCAGTTGCTTGTCCATTTTCTCGCGCGCCGATTCAAATGCGGCATAGATTTCAGTAGCATGGCCCTTGGCCTGCGCAGTCAGCCCCGTCGATAGGTGGATCACGGCTTCGCAGACAAATTCATGCGCCACGCGGGTAAACACCACCACGGCCTCGGTCGGGCGCTGGGCGTATTTTTCCACCACCTCGCCAAGTTCGGCCTTAACATGAATTTGCAACGCCTCGCCGATGTCAATTTGTTTGCCGCTGATCTGATACCGCATGGTGCCTCCTATATTCAAAGCGCGCGTTGCCCCTGTCATCGCGGGGTCGCGCATCGCTTAACAACTGTGGGTGATGATGCAGCGTTTCTTTTGTGCAGCACAGCTTTGCGCGGGGCCAAGGTGATGGCCGCAAAGCGAAAACCAGACTGGGAAAGTTCGGCTTGCATCCCTTTCATTTGGGGACGGTGCAGGCCCGTTGTCAACAAATTAGCAGTAAAATTTTCATAAAACTG
>JAIXVS010000045.1 GCA_027482795.1 Rhodobacter sp. | reverse complement strand
GCTTCAGCGCTATGTGTCCGAGCGTGGCAAAATTGTGCCATCGCGCATCACCGCCGTTTCGGCCAAAAAGCAGCGTGAATTGGCGCAGGCGATCAAACGCGCCCGCTTTCTTGCCCTGCTGCCCTATGCTGTGAAGTAAGGAGAGAGAAATGCAAGTTATCCTACTTCAACGCGTGCCCAAGCTGGGCCAAATGGGCGAAGTCGTCAACGTCAAAGACGGTTACGGGCGCAACTATCTGCTGCCCCAAGGCAAAGCGCTGCGCGCCAATGCCGCCAATATCAAGGCTTTCGAAGGCAAAAAGGCACAGCTCGAGGCTGTTAACCTTGAAACCCGCAAAGAAGCCGAGGCCGTTGCAGCGCAATTGGATGGTCAGACCTACGTCATCATCCGTTCGGCATCGGATGCGGGCGCGCTGTACGGTTCGGTCACCACGCGCGATGCGGCTGATGCTGCCACCGCTGGCGGCGTTACCGTGAACCGCAACCAAGTTGTGCTGGATCGCCCCATCAAGGAACTGGGTCTGCACCCTGTTTCGGTGCAACTCCACCCCGAAGTTATGGCGAAGTTCACCGTCAACGTGGCCCGTTCGCCCGAAGAAGCCGAACTGCAAGCATCGGGCAAGTCGATTGCCGCCATTGCAGCCGAAGCCGAAGCAGAAGCAGAGTTTGAAATTGCAAACCTGTTTGACGAAATGGGCGCCGCGCAAGAAGGCGAAAACCTAACGCGCGACTAAGCTTTGCACATCAATTGGGCCGCGCGGGGGCAACCCTGCGCGGCTTTTTCATGCGCAGGGTTGGGAACCCATTCGCGACATATCGTGCCGCGATGGGCACAGTGCGCGCGCAGTCCGTCCGCTAGTCTGGCGCGATGAAACAAAACACCCGCGCTATATTCTATCTGGTCTTTGGCATCGCCGTTTTTTCGGTGCAGGATCTGATTCTTAAACTGCTGTCGGGCGATTATCCGCTGCATCAGGCCATGGTCGCGCGCAGCATTACGGCTGTGCCCTTTATGCTGGTACTTGTGTACTATTTTGATGGCACATTGCGCACGCTGGTATCGCCCGCTTGGCCGCTGATGCTGCTGCGCGGGTTTTTGAATTTTCTGGCCTATACCGCCTATTACATGGGGCTGGCGGCGCTGCCCATGGCCACAACTGTTGCGCTGTATTTCACTGCGCCGCTGTTCATCACAATTTTATCCGTGCTAATTCTGCGCGAAACCGTCGCCCTGCCGCGCTGGTTGGCGGTGTTCGTTGGCTTTGTCGGCGTGGTGTTGATGATGCAGCCCGAGGCAGGCAGTTTTAATGCCGTCGCTTTGCTGCCAATTTTCTGCGGGCTGTCCTATGCGGGCCTGATGATTATGGCGCGGGTCATGGGCAACAGGGCCAGCGGCGCGGCGATGGCCTTTTGGGGCAATATCGCGTTTTTGATCTGCGCGCTGGCCCTTTCGCTGATGTTCGGCTGGAATGACAGCGCGCCTAACGCAAGCCCCAGCCTTGCGTTTTTGCTACGCGGCTGGGTTTGGCCAACGGGCTATGATCTGTTTTTGATGTGCGCCTGCGGGGCAATTGCCGCCTTTGGATTAACGCTGCTTACGCTGGCCTATACTGTTGGCCAATCCTCTATCGTTGCGCCATTTGAATTTACCTTTGCCTTTTGGGGCTTGCTTTGGGGTTGGCTGGTCTGGCGCGAATTGCCCAATGCTGTGGGCTGGGTTGGTATTGCTTTGATTATCGGCGCAGGCATTTACGTGCTGCGTACAAAAGAAAAAGCCGCGCCCTAGTTGGGCACGGCTTTCTGTTTTGGCGTGTGGATAATCTTACATCTCGTCCAAAGCTTCGACCAGCTTTTGCAGATCTTCCTTTGACACTTCCTTATCGGTCACTTTCGCGCCCGATACGATGTGATCTACCACCTTATCTTCAAACAAAGGCGCGCGCAGTTGCTGCTGCATTTGCGGGTTTTTCTGAATAAATTCAAAATACTGCCGCTCTTGCCCTGGGTACTGACGCGCCTGCGCCAGCACGGCTTGGGTCATTTCCGCGTCCGATACGGTCACTTCTGCCTTGCGGCCAATTTCGGCCAGAACCAGGCCCAAACGCACGCGGCGCTCGGCCAGTTTCTTATGCTCGTCAGTGGTTTCCACATTGCCGTGGTCATGGCCATGCACATGCGGGTTTTCTTCGTGCCACAATTGGTGCGCAATCTGCGCTGCCTCTGCCTCAACCAAGGCTGCTGGCAAATCAAACTTTACCATCGTGTCCAACTGATCCAGCAGCGCGCGCTTTAGCACCGCGCGGGCTGCACCTTTGTATTCGGCTTCCAGCGAGGTGGCAATTTGCCCCTTCAGCGCGGCCAAATCTTCGGCCCCGTATTTCTTGGCCAATTCATCGTCAATCACGGCGGCCTCTGGCCCCTTGACCGATTTGACTTTGCAGGCGAAAACCGCAGCCTTGCCCGCCAAATGCGCCGCACCATAGCTTTCAGGGAAGGTGACATTGACCGTTACATCATCACCCGTGCGCGCGCCAACCAGTTGGTCTTCGAACCCGGGAATGAACGAATTGCTGCCCAGCACCAGCGGATAATCCGTGCCAGCGCCGCCTTCAAATTCTACGCCATCGACCGACCCTGTGAAATCAATCACCACTTGGTCGCCGCTTACGGCTTTGGCGGTCTTTTTCTTATCAGCGAAATTCTGCGACGATTTTGCCAGATTTTCCAAGGCTTCGGTCACCGATGCCTCATCTGCCTTGACCGACAAACGATCCAGCGTGATCTTGCCCGCGTCCAGTTCTGGAATCGGCGGCAGGCATTCGTAGGTCATGTCGACCACAACATCCTGACCTTCTTTCCACGTCTCGCCGTTTTGCATTTTAACATCGGGTTGCAGCGCAGGACGGTCGCCCGATTTTTCAAAATGGTCTTTCATCGCGCCGTCAATCGCGTCTTGCATCGCATCACCCAGCAGGCGCGCGCCGAACTGCTTTTTCAAGATGGCCATAGGCACCTTGCCTTTGCGAAAGCCCTTAATCTCGACATCGGGCTGCGCTTCCAGCAGCTTTTCCTGAACTTTGGCGTCCAATTCGGCTGCCGTCACCGTGATGGTGTAGCCGCGCTTAAGGCCGTCTTTCAGGGTTTCGGTGACCTGCATTCTTTCGTCCTTTTCCATATCTGGTGCGGGTGGAGGGACTTGAACCCCCACGCCTTGCGGCGCCAGAACCTAAATCTGGTGCGTCTGCCAATTTCGCCACACCCGCATAACAAACAAAACGCAGCCCCGCCCAATGTAGGCGAGCCGCGCCTCGAATTCGGGCCCTTCTAGCAAAGCATCGGCAGGGATGCGAGAGGAAAAACGCAAGGATTTTGCCCCAAGATGGCAAAAATTTACCCAGCGGCATCCGCATCGCCATCAGAAAGTTTTCATTTCGCTCAATTTTTGAACACTAAGGCGCAAAAATAGGCAAAACTTGCGGTGCTTGCGCCAAAAAGCGCCGCATTTGTCCGATGTCAAATTGTCTTTTCCCGTGCCAGTCTTCAATAAGGCACTGCAACGAGGGGAGCGCGCCATGAAAAAGATTGAAGCGATCATCAAACCGTTCAAACTGGACGAGGTGAAAGAGGCGCTGCAAGAGGCGGGCGTTCAGGGCCTTTCGGTGACCGAAGTCAAAGGGTTTGGCCGCCAAAAGGGCCATACTGAATTGTATCGCGGCGCCGAATATGTCGTGGATTTTCTGCCAAAGGTGAAAATCGAAGTGGTGTTGACCGACGATATGGTTGACGCAGCCATTGCCGCCATTATCAGCGCCGCGCGCACTGACAAAATTGGCGATGGCAAGATTTTTGTCTATCCCGTAGAACAAGCGATCCGCATCCGCACTGGCGAAACTGGTGATGATGCCGTCTAACCACCCGAAGGCGCAGATCAGCTAAGCCGCTGATAAAAAATGCTTTCTAACCGAAACACCAACCCGAAAGGCAGCATGATGAGCGCGATTTCAAAAGCTCTGAAACTGATTAAGGACGAAGAAGTTGAATATGTAGATATTCGCTTTACCGATCCCAAAGGCAAACTTCAGCACGTGACCTTGGTCTCTGATCTGGTTGATGAAGACTTCTTCGAAGAAGGCTTTATGTTTGACGGCTCTTCGATTGCGGGCTGGAAGTCGATTGACCAATCCGACATGAAACTGATCCCCGATGCAGAATCGGTCTACCTTGACCCCTTCTATGCCGAAAAAACGCTGTGCGTGCATTGCAACGTGGTCGAGCCTGACACGGGCGAAGCCTATGATCGCTGCCCACGTCAAACCGCGATCAAGGCGGAAGCCTACCTTAAATCTTCGGGCGTGGGTGATGCCGCCTATTTCGGGCCCGAGGCTGAATTTTTCATCTTCGACGATGTGCGCTTTGCTGTAACCCCGCGCAAAGTGTCCTACGAAATCGACGCGGCCGCTGCTGCGTGGAACACCGACACCGTGCAAGAAGGTGGCAATTACGGCCATATCGCGGGCCACAAGGGCGGCTATTTCCCTGTGAACCCCGTGGACGAAGCGCAAGATTTGCGCGGCGAAATGCTGTCGACGATGAAGCGCATGGGTATGCGCGTGGACAAGCATCACCACGAAGTGGCGACCTGCCAGCACGAACTTGGCATGATTTTTGGTGGTTTGGTCGAACAGGCCGACAACATCCAGAAATACAAATACGTGATCCACAACGTGGCCCACGCCTATGGCAAGACCGTTACCTTCATGCCAAAGCCAATGAAGGGCGATAACGGGTCGGGTATGCATGTGAACATGTCCATCTGGAAGGGCGGTAAGCCTTTGTTTGCAGGCGATAAATATGCCGATCTAAGCCAAGAAGCGCTGTATTTCATTGGCGGTATTTTGAAGCACGCCAAGGCGCTGAACGCGCTGACCAACCCTGGCACCAACAGCTACAAGCGCCTGATCCCGGGCTTCGAGGCACCCGTGCTGCGCGCCTATTCGGCCCGCAACCGCTCTGGCTGCGTGCGTATTCCATGGACAGAATCGCCCAAAGCCAAGCGCGTCGAGGCCCGCTTCCCCGACCCATCGGCCAACCCCTATCTGGCCTTTGCTGCCCTGCTGATGGCAGGTCTGGACGGGATCAAGAACAAAATCGATCCCGGCCCAGCTTCGGACAAAGATCTGTATGATCTGCCGCCCGAAGAATTGGCTGCAATCCCAACGGTTTGCGGTTCGTTGCGCGAAGCTTTGGAAGAGCTTGAAAAAGACATGGACTTTTTGCTGTCGGGC
>JAIXVS010000183.1 GCA_027482795.1 Rhodobacter sp. | reverse complement strand
GGCACAGTCAAGGTGTTTCATGCCGCGCGGCAGGATTTGGAAATTTTCTTTGTCGAAGGCAATGTCTTTCCAACCCCAATGTTTGACACGCAAGTGGCCGCGATGGTCTGCGGATTTGGCGAACAGGTGGGGTATGAGACGCTGGTTAAGAAAATCGCCAAGGCCGATTTGGACAAAACCTCGCGCTTTACCGATTGGTCGCGCCGCCCGCTGACGACCGCGCAGGCCGAATATGCGCTGGCCGATGTCACGCACCTGCGTCAGATATACGAACATCTGTCCGCGCAGATCGCCGCATCGAACCGCGCCGAATGGGTGGCCGAGGAGCTGGGCATATTGACCGACCCTGCCACCTATACCGTACATCCTGCCGAGGCATGGCTGCGCGTGAAAACCCGCACCACATCGGGGCGGTTTTTGGCGGTGGTCAAGGAACTGGCGCAGTTTCGCGAAGCATATGCCCAAGGCAACAATGTGCCGCGTTCGCGCGTGATGAAGGATGACGCGCTGCTAGAGCTGGCCTCGACCCGCCCCAGCAATGTAGAAGAACTGGGCCGCTCGCGCCTTTTGATGCGCGAAGGGCGCAAGGCGGAAATCGCCGAAGGCATTTTGGCCGCGATCAAGCGCGGAATGGAAATGCGCGCCGAAGATATGCCGCGCATGGACAATCGCCCCGATCAGTTGCAGGTCAACCCCGCATTGGCCGATTTGCTGCGCGTGCTGCTGAAGGCGAAATCAGAAAGCCTTGGCGTGGCCCCGCGTTTGATTGCATCTGCCGCCGAACTCGATGCCATTGCGGCGGGCCAGCGCGATGTGCCGGTGCTGAAAGGCTGGCGGTTTGATGCCTTTGGCAATGACGCAATTCGGTTGTGCAAGGGTGAAATTGCCCTTGGGGCCAAGGGCCATGATGTGCGCGTGGTGGTGCTGGAAAAATAGCGCCGCCGTAAACTCAACAGCCCTATGGCCGCGCTGATTTTTCGTTCTGCGCCCCGCGCACGATGATGCGCTTTGCCGAGGCAAGGGTATCTGCGCGCAAGCTGACAGCAACCGTAATCTCGCGCGATTGGGGGGTAGACACCGCCGCGCCAAGTTCGGCAGGGGTCGCGCGGAAATCCAGCACCAGATTGCCGTCTTCATCCACGTCATTCACCACCAAATCGGCCTGCCAATAGCCTTGTGTCGCCGCCCTCCCCGTGGCGCGCACCAACGCACCCATGGGCAGCTTTTCAATCTTCATATCGACGATCATTTCGATCAGCGGGCGTGGGTCGGCTGGCCTTTCCAGTGAAAACTCGGCCACGTTGGCCTGACGGGGGCCAAACCAATTCAGCGGGTTTAGGCGCGATTGCGACAGCCCCGCGCAGCCTGCCAGCAGGCCAAGGGCAATAAGGGCGGAAATTGTGCGGGCGCTGCGTGTCATTATGATTCCTATCCAATTGCCCTAGGGCTAGCTGAAATGCCGCGACTTGGAAAGCCTTTGCCGCACTGGACAGAGGCTGCACCGCGCCTTAGATCATCTATAAAGGAGCCTACCCATGCCCACGCCCGCATTCGAAGATTTGGTCGATACCTTTTCGTTCTTGGACGATTGGGAAGACCGCTATCGCCACATCATCGAACTTGGCCGCGCCATGCCGCCCTTGGACGAGGCGTTCAAAGTGCCAGCGCTAAAGGTGCAGGGCTGCGCCAGCCAAGTGTGGCTGCGCCCCACGCCCACAGGCGATACTTATGATTTCCAAGGCGAATCTGATGCGCAAATTGTACGCGGGCTGATTGCGGTGTTGCACAGCTTGTATGCGGGGGTGCCTGTGGCAGACGTGGCGGCCATTGACGCCCCCGCAGAACTGGCCCGCCTTGGGCTGACCGAACATCTGTCCTCGCAGCGGTCAAACGGGCTGCGCGCCATGGTACAGCGCATTCGCGAAACGGCGGCGGGTTAGCACAGCGCAGGGTACCCGCGCCGCGCGCCTAAAGTGGCGCGCAGGCCGCTTTGCACCACGCCAGCGCGGGGGCTGACAGACGATCTGCCAGCTTTTCCAAAACCGCGCCGTGGTAGGCATTCAGCCATTCGCGATCCCCGCGCGACAGCGCGCCTGCGTCAATCAAACGGCGATCAAAGGGCGTGAAAGTTAGCGTTTCAAAGCACAGTTGCCCGCGCCCCGCATCGCCGCCTGCCAGATCAGGCGCAGGCTGCACCACGATCAGGTTTTCCAGACGAATGCCAAATTCCCCCTCGCGGTAATAGCCAGGTTCATTCGACAGGATCATCCCCACCTCTAGCGGCACTTCAGAAATGCGCGACAGGCGCTGCGGCCCCTCGTGTACCGACAAAAACGCCCCCACGCCATGGCCCGTGCCGTGATTGAAATCCTGCCCCGCCATCCACAGCGCAGCGCGCGCCAGCGGATCCAGATCGCGTCCCGCCAGCCCCGCAGGCCAGCGCGCGCGTGAAATGGCAATCACCCCTTGCAACACGCGCGTATAACAATCACGGGCATAATCGCCCGCGTCCCCCACTGCCACAGTGCGGGTGATGTCGGTTGTGCCATCTTTATACTGCGCGCCGCTGTCCACCAGCAAAAGACCGTTGGTACCAATCTTGCGATTGCTTTCTTCGGTCACGCGGTAGTGCATAATCGCACCATTCGGCCCCGCGCCGCAAATGGTGTCAAAGCTGATGTCATGCAAGACATTGGTGGCGCGGCGGAACCCTTCTAGGCTGCGCACCACGTCAATTTCGCTTAAAGCGGGGTCTAACGTGGCCGTATCCAGCCATGCCAAAAACTCCACCATCGCCGCCCCATCGCGGATGTGAGCGGCGCGCATCCCTTCAATCTCGGCAGCATTCTTGCGCGCTTTGGGATAGCGTGCAGGGTCATCGGCCCAAGCCACGGCGCCACCCGCGCCTTGCACGATATGCGCCAGCGCCAAGGGCGCCGTGGCAGGGTCCAGCCGCACAGGGCCCTTCAGCGCGGCAATGGCAGGCGCAAATGCGGCAGGGGGATGCAGCGCCACATCCGCGCCCATATGGGCGATGGTGGCGGCATCAAACTTGGCGCTACCCGCAAAAAGATCAACCTTTCCCGTATCATGCAAAATGGCAAAACCTTGCAGCACGGGGTTGCGCGGCACATCCGCGCCGCGAATATTCAGCAGCCAGCAAATGGAATCGGGCAGGGTGATCGCCGCCGCGCTGTGGCCTGCATCCCGCAGCCCCTTTGCCAGCCTTGCACATTTGTCCGTATGAGATTCGCCCGCAAGCGCCACATCATGGGCAAAGGCGCGGCCCATCGGTGGGGCGGGTTGATCGCGCCAAATCGCGTCTATCACATTGGCACACGGAGTTAAAACCACGCCGCTGCCCGCAAGTGCTGCTTCGATCTTGGCAATCTCGTCGCGGGTGTGCAGCCATGCATCATAGCCAATTTTGCCCGCCGAAATATGCTGCAATATCCATGGGCCTGCCTGCTGCTCGGGCCAAGGCACGGGGGTGAAATGGGCCAGATCAACCTGCCCCTTGACCTGCGTGCGATAGCGCCCGTCAATGAACACCCCCGCCACATCTTGCAAAACCACGCAGAACCCCGCGCTGCCTGTAAAACCCGTCAGCCATTCCAGCCGCGCATCGCGCGCCGCCACATATTCGCCCTGATGCACATCCGCGCGCGGCACAATGTAACCCGCCAGCCCCGCCCCCGCGATTTCCGCCCGCAACGCGCGCAGGCGCGCAGGCCCATGTTCGGGGGTGGCGGTGGTGTCGAATGTTTGGAACATGGGGGCCTCGCAGGGTTATGGTGCCCGCACTCTTTCAGCCAATCGCACGATCTACAAGACCGCACGGGTCTGCCTGCTTCCTTGCTCTATAAATATCCCACGGGGGCGCGGGGGTGTGAAACCCCCGCTGCGTCGGCGGTGGCTATCCCGCGCGCCGAACCCGAACACTGCTCGTATCGCCCATCGCCCGCGCGCGTTTGCGCGGATCGCTGTCGAACAGGCTGGCCAGCTGTTCGGTCATGGCACCCGCAAGCTGTTCGACATCGGTGATGGTCACGGCGCGCGGGTAATAGCGCGTCACGTCATGGCCGATGCCGATGGCGATCAGTTCCACCGCGCGCCGCTTCTGCACCAGAGCGATCACGTCGCGCAGGTGTTTTTCCAAGAAATTCGCGGGGTTGACCGACAGGGTGCTGTCATCCACGGGCGCGCCATCGGAAATCACCATTAAAATCCTGCGCGCCTCGGGCCGTGCCATCATGCGGCGATGCGCCCATTCCAGCGCCTCGCCATCGATGTTTTCTTTCAAGAGCCCCTCTTTCATCATCAGGCCCAGGTTGGGCCGCACCCGCCGCCATGGCGCATCGGCGGATTTGTAGATGATGTGGCGCAGATCATTCAGTCGCCCTGGCCCCTGCGTGCGCCCGTCCGCCAGCCAGCGTTCGCGCGATTGGCCGCCCTTCCACGCGCGGGTGGT
>JAIXVS010000219.1 GCA_027482795.1 Rhodobacter sp. | reverse complement strand
CGGCGCTGGTGTCGGTCGGCATTATGCTGGGCGGATATGGGCTGCTGCCCCATCCCACCGCCGCCCTTGTGATGGTGGCAGTTTTGGTCGCCGCCGCCCTTTACATCCAATCGCGCCAACCGCTGATGCCCGTGTACGGGGCCACGGTGGTGTGGGCGATTGTTGCCGTGGCGGTGGTTAACCGCAGTGACTATCCGATGGTTGCAATGGTTGCGGCTGGTGCAGCAGTGATCATGGCCGCAGGCACGGCTTGGCTGCGGTTCAAACCCACAAAATAGCCCAAATCTGCCTGCTTCCTTGCTCTGAAAATATCCTGGGGGGAGGAGCACAGCGACGGGGGGGCAAAGCCCCCCTTCTTAGTCCTTCGACCAACCCCCATCCATATGCTTGCGCAAACGGCTTGGGGTGTGGAATTTGGGGTTTTTGAACGGGTTTTTATCGCCCTGCCCCCTGAACGTCAGGCGGATGGGCGTGCCGGGCAGGTCGAAATGCTGGCGCAGGCCATTGACCAGATAGCGTTTATAGCTGTCGGCCATTTCGTCGGCATGGCTGCACATCACGATAAATCCTGGCGGGCGCTGTTTGACTTGGGTCATATAGCGCAGCTTGATGCGGCGGCCTTGCGGGGCTGGTGGCGGGTGGCTTTCCACCATTGCGCCCAGCCATGTGTTCAGGCGGGCAGTTGGCACGCGGCGGTTCCACACCTCATGCGCCTTGATGATCGCGTCATGCAAACGGTCAAGCCCGCGCCCCGTTTTGCCCGACACGGTAATCAGCGGCGCGCCGCGCAGTTGCGGCAGCAGGCGTTCGAACATTTCCTTTAGCTCGGCCAGTTTTTCCTGCTTTTCGCCCTCAAGATCCCATTTGTTCACGGCAATCACCACAGCGCGGCCTTCAGTTTCGGCAAAATCGGCGATGCGCAGGTCTTGCACCTCGAACGGAATTTCCGCGTCCAGCAGCACCACAACCACCTCGGCAAAGCGCACGGCGCGGATGCCGTCGGACACGGATAGTTTTTCCAGCTTTTCGTTGATCCGCGCCTTTTTGCGCATACCTGCGGTGTCGAAAATCTTAATCGGCGTACCCATCCAATCGGCGCGCACGGAAATGGCATCGCGGGTAATCCCCGCCTCTGGCCCCGTCAGCAGGCGGTCAAAGCCCAAGATTTTGTTAATCAGCGTGGATTTGCCCGCATTGGGGCGGCCAATCACGGCAATTTGCAGGGGTTTTTGCAGCGTGGGGCGAAAGCTTTCAACATCGGCTTCGGTTTCTGAATCCTCGTCGGAGATATCCACCTCGACCAAGGGCGCATTTTCCGCCTCGCGCTCGGCAAATTCGCCTTCCAGCGGGCGCAGGGCGGTGTACAGATCATCCATCCCCTCGCCATGTTCGGCAGACAGGCGGATCGGCTCGCCCAGACCAAGGCTCCATGCCTCAATCGCGCCGCCATCGCCTGCGCGGCCTTCGGCCTTATTCACGCCCAAAATCACCCGCGCGCCTTTTTTGCGCAGAATATCGGCAAACACCTCGTCCGTGGCGGTGATGCCAACACGCCCATCGACCAAAAACAGGCAAATATCGGCCATATCCACGGCGCGTTCGGTCAGGCGGCGCATACGGCCCTGAAGGCTGTCATCGGTGACATCTTCCAGCCCTGCGGTATCAATCACGGTAAAGCGCAGATCGAACAGCTTGGCATCGCCCTCGCGCAGATCGCGCGTCACGCCAGGTTGGTCATCGACCAGCGCCAGTTTGCGCCCGACAAGGCGGTTGAACAGGGTCGATTTGCCCACATTCGGGCGGCCAACGATGGCAAGTGTAAAGCTCATGCGCGTATTCCTGACTGCAAGCGTGTCCCTTACACGTCAATGCGCCTAACGGAAAGCGTGAAGTTGCCCGTTTTGCCCCATGACCAGCAGCATACCGCCCATCAGCGCGGGCGATGATGCCGCACCTGACGGAATTTCGGCCTGCCCCACAATTGCGCCTGATGCAGGATCGAACAGGCGCAGCGTGCCATCGCCTGATGCGACAACAATGTGCCCGCCCGCCAGAACGGGGCCGTAATGGGCGGTGATACCTTTGAACCGCCTTGGTTTTTCGTTGTTGAAATAGGGCATGGTTTGGGCCCAAATCACAGCGCCGTCATTTGCAGACAGGCGGACAAGACGCGCCTGATCGTTCACCACAAAGACCGAACCGCCCACCACCAAAGGCGCGTTCAGCGCGCCTTCGGTTGCTGTCCAAATCCGCTGGCCCGTGGCTGCCGACAAAGCGGCGGTTTTGCCCGCAGCAGAGCCTACATAAATCGTGCCGCCCGCAATCACAGGATCGCCTGTGACATCGCCAAAGCCTGTATAGGCGCGGCCCAAACGCTCGCCCGCGATGCCTGCCGTCCACAGCTGATCGCCGTTTTGTGATACGGCGGTCAATTGCCCCGCAGAATAAGGCAGATAGGCCGTGCCGCCCGACACCGCAATTGCCCCTGCGCCCAGCATACCGCCCGGGCGCGGCGCGCCTTCGATTTGCCACAGGATGCGGCCCGTGCCCGTATCCAGCGCCGCCGCCGATCCGTTACGCCCCAGCGCATAGACCGCGCCGCCCGAAACGGTGGGCGGGCCAGACAGCGCGCCATCCAGCCGCTGGCGCCACTGCACCGCACCCGAATTTGCCGCCAGTGCCAGCACTTCGCCTGCGCCCGTGGTGACATATACAGTGCCGCCGCCCACGGCCAAACCGCCGCCCGACACATCGGCATTATTGTCAAACTCGGGCAGAACATTCGCCTGCCAAATGACAGCGCCATCTTGTGTCAGCGCGGACACGCCGCCGCCTGCGTCCATGGCAAAAATACGCCCCGCTGAGGCAACAGGACTTGCCGCAATACGCGCGCTGCGTGTGTTGCCTTGGCCAATCTTAACGCTCCACACCCGCTGGGGGGCGGCAGATAGGGTACCATGGGGCAGAGTGTGGCTGGCCGATCCCGCGCGATGCGACCAATCACCAATGGTGCTGGCGCGGGGCAGGCTGATCTTGGCCACGGTATTGCCCGCCTCGGCAGCGGGTGCGGCAGGGGTGCCATCTTCGTTCAAGGTTTGCTCTAGCGGGGTGCGCACCGAAAAGCGTGGGCCCTCTAAAATAACTTCCCGCTCGCATCCCGCCAAGACCAGCAGCATAGCAAGGCCAAGCCCCGCCCCCCGTTTGCCAGCGTATTGATAGCCCGTCATCGCATCCCCCTTTGCGCCGTATTCTTTGGCATCCGCCAAAGGCAGCATTAGCCCGCGCTTGTGCCCGTGCCCGCGATTTGCGGCACAGTGCCCCCCAGTGCCACAATGGCCTGCGAGGCGCGGGCAATCAAGCCATTTGGTGCGGCCTGATCTTGGACAAGCGTGGTTAGGGCGGTAATTGCTTCGTCATTTTTGCCTTCTTCAATCAGCAAATAGGCCAGCTGTTCGCGCGCCAACAGATCAAAGGCGCGGCCTGTAATGCCGTCTAGGGCGGTGCGGCGGTCTGCAAGCGGCAAATCTGCCCCCGCCAGCAGCACACGGCGCAAGGTGGCCAAATCGCGGTAAAGCTGCGGCTCGTCCGCATCTGCGGCCACATCAGCCAGCGCCGCCAGCGCGCCTGCCTTGTCAGCGGCAGGGTCGGATGCCAAAATCAGCGCTTTGAGCGCCTTTTGGCTGCCTGTTGCGGGCACCTCGGCAAGGGCAGCGGCGCGGGCAGATTCCTCGCCCAAATCCAGCGCATCCAAAAGTGCATCGCCAAAGGCCTGCGCAGAGGCCGCATCGCGCGCCATGGAAAATTCGCGCCAAGCGGTGCCGCCCACGACCAAAACCACCAACAGCCCCGCAATCCAGCCATATTTGCGAAAGGCGGCAAACAGGCGGTCGCGGCGCACCTCTTCGGTGACCTCGTCGATGAAACTGTCGGGATTGCTCATGGCGGGCCTTTATTTCTTGGGCTTTGCGTTGCGCCCTTCATATACGCAAGCGCGCGCCCTTGCCAAGCCCCTGCCCCGATCTGCCCCGACTTTCGCGCGCAATGCCGCTGGGCGCGGGCGGCGCCGATCCGTGCGCAACAACCGCCCTGAAAAGATACTATAGGTTTGATGGAACATGCCCTCCCTCACCATGCCTTGGGGGGCACACGCATCTTCGCACCAAATTTCATCGGTCGGCAAGGCGGTGATGCGATGTTGCTTCGGCGGGCGATGATTCGGGCTGGTGCAACGGGGCGGCCATGGGGGGGCAATTTCAACCGCCCCAATCACGCCATAAGCTTTCACAACCTGGCCGCAATTGGGACATGGTTTCACCGCAACCCTTGGGTAGAAAAATCTATATCTGCACTTAACCCTTGCGAGTGAACCATGGATCTTTCCTCTATCCGCACGGCCCTCAACGGATTTGCCGATGCCACGCCCGTGCGCGCGCCAGATATGCGCGCTTCGGCTGCAAGCCCCTTTCTTTTGGGCGCAGAGGCGCGGGTTTATCCAGACCAGTTTCCCGCCGCAATTGACCACATACTGGATTTGAACGCGCCAGAGGCGTGGCAGCCCGAAGTGATGACCGATTTCACCCAAAGCGACGCTTTGGAAATTGATTATCCCTGCGGGCAGCCCGAACCTGTGGTGACGCTGAACTATAACGTCACTATGGCGGCAACCGAAATCTGCCTTGACGGGGTGATTGTGGCATTGGTGCAAATGCGCCAAGGCGAAGGCCCGCTCAATGCCCGCGCGATTAAGCTGATCCCGGATCTGGCGCTGGCGGCCGAAATCGGCGCGCGGTAACTGTTGCCCTTTACTGCGCCGCCACTTCGGCAGGCCCGTCTTTGATAAGCCCGTCTTCGGTAAGCCCGTCTTCCTCGCCCGCAGATTGGCGCGCCCACATGGCGGCATATTTGCCCCCCCGTGCCAGCAGCGCATCATGCGTGCCTGTTTCGGTAATAACGCCGCCTTCCAGCACGAAAATCGCATCCGCATCGGCAATGGTGGATAGGCGGTGCGCAATCATCAGAACCGACCGCCCCTGCCCCATTTCGCGCAAGGATACCTGAATATCTTGCTCGGTTTGCGTATCTAGCGCGGATGTCGCCTCGTCCAAAACCAGTATTGGCGGGTTTTTCAAAAGCGTACGGGCGATGCCGACGCGCTGCTTTTCGCCGCCCGACAGTTTTAGCCCGCGCTCGCCCACGGTTGTGGCGTAGCCTTGGGGCAAAGACACGATAAAGTCATGGATTTTCGCGGCTTTTGCAGCGGCTTCGACCGCTTCGCGCGGGGCGTCTGGATTGCCATAGGCGATGTTGTAATAGATGGTATCGTTGAACAAAACGGTGTCTTGCGGCACGATCCCAATCATTTGGTGCAGGGATGTTTGAGTGACATCGCGCAAATCTTGCCCGTCAATGCGCACAGCGCCGCCCGTTACATCATAAAAGCGGAACAAAAGCCGCGCGATGGTGGATTTGCCTGCGCCCGATGGCCCAACAAAGGCCACGCGCTGCCCAGGCTTTAGGGTAAAGGACAGGCCTTTTAAAATGGCGCGGTCGGGATCATAGGCGAATTGCACATCGTCAAACTGCACCTCGCCGCCTGTCACCTTAATGGGTTTGGCATTTGGCGCGTCATTCACCTCGGACGGCTGACCCAGCAGGCCAAACATCTCGCCCATATCCACCAAAGCCTGACGAATTTCGCGGTACACCGTGCCCAAAAAGCCCAGCGGCATGGTGATTTGAATCATATAGGCGTTGACCATCACAAAATCGCCCACCGTCAGCGAGCCCGCCTGCACGCCGTAGCCTGCCATCACCATCACGGCGACAAGCCCCGATGTGATAATCAGCGATTGGCCCGCGTTCAGCAAAGACAGCGAATAGCCCGTTTTCACAGCCAGCCCTTCATAGGCGGCCATCGCGCCATCATAGCGCTGGGCTTCGCGCGCCTCGGCGTTGAAATACTTGACGGTTTCAAAGTTTAGCAGGCTGTCGATGGCCTTTTGGTTGGCGTCTGAATCCTGATCATTCATCTCGCGGCGGATTTTCACCCGCCATTCGGTGATTTTAAAGGTGAAGGTCACGTAAAGATAAATCGTGCCGACGACGACGACCATATAGGCCCAGCCGAAGTAAACCGCGAAAAACAGCGAGACGAGGATCAGTTCCAGCGTCAGCGGCCCAATGGAAAACAGCAAGAATCGCAGCAGGAAATCAACGCCCTTAACCCCGCGTTCGATGATGCGCGACAGCCCCCCCGTTTTGCGCGTGATGTGATAGCGCAGGGATAGGCGGTGAATATGGGTAAAGGTTTCCAGCGCCAGCGCCCGCAGCGCCCGCTGGCCCACGCGCACGAACACCGCATCGCGCAGTTCATTGCCCAAAACCGAGCCCAGCCGCGCAAGGCCGTAAGCCACCGTCAGGCCAATGGCCCCCAGCATCATCATTTCGGCAGGATTGGCC
>JAIXVS010000143.1 GCA_027482795.1 Rhodobacter sp. | reverse complement strand
GGATCAGCTTGCTGGCGATTTTCGTGCACCAGACGGGGGATGTTTGCACACCAAACGCCGCCTGAAGCGCGGCAATATCAAACCGCCCAAAGTGAAACAGCTTCAGCACCTTTGGGTCGGTCAGCATCCGCACCAAATTCGGGGCACTGGCCTGCCCCTTTGTGATCTGCACCAAATGCGCATGGCCATCCCCACTGGACAATTGCACAAGGCAAAGCCTGTCGCGCGCAGGGTTCAGCCCCATCGTTTCCGTATCAATCGCCACCACTGGCCCAAGGTTCAGCCCATCGGGCAAGTCGTTTTGATACAGATAAATGGCCATGGGATGTCCTGCATAGGTTTGGGTATGTCCTAGCGGGGCGGGGGGGCTGGGTCAACTGGCCCCATCTCGCGGCACATTCCGCATGGCATTGGTGATCGCCATGGTTTCCACCGAAACGCGGGTCACGCGGGCCAGCAGCGCCGCCACATGTTCTTTGTAATCGGCAAAGCGGTAGGTGTTGAATTTCTCGCGAATGGTCGGGTCTTTGGGGGTCTTTTCCTTATACTGATCCAGCACCCATTCAAGGCCCGACCGATTGCCCAGCTTATAATCCCAACATTCGGGGGGGATGCCCGATAGGGTGGTCTCGCTGTCCAGCGTAATCGTGCCCGCCGCCTTATCCGCCTTTAGCGCGGGTTTGGGGGGCAGGCCAGCGGCGGCTGCGCGGGTGTCGGGCACGTCACGGCGGTGCAGGGGCCATGGGGTGACGGTTTCGTATCCGATATGCAAATCCAACAGGGTTTGGCCCCATGCCTGCCACTGGGCGAAATTGGGGTAAAAGGGAATGCGCGGAAATTCGCGTTTCAGGTTCAGCGCATAGGTTTCGCGATAGATCGGGTCGTGCAGAACGGCATAAACATAGGCAAAGATCGCGTCTTTGGTGATGCCAGCCCCGTAATGGGCGGTGAATTGGGAAAGCGCCCAATCGGTGATATTGTCAAGCTGCTCGCCCGTGGAGGCGTAGCGGTGGCGATATAGGCACTGGGTTCCACCGTTACCATTCTTTAAGAGGCCGTAATCAAAGGGTAAGTCACTTGCTAAGGCGCATAATGGGTTGGCTGAATGGACTGATAGAAAGCCAATGACTTGGTTTGACGAAACAAAGTTTCGCGGGAAAGCGCCTAACTCATCGACAAGTGTTCTTGAAAGAAACACTGACTGTTTAGTGAAAGGACGAAAGAGGGCCAAATCAAATGTTTTTAGGCGAGAAAAGTCGGCGACTTTTGCCTTTCGCTTTATATTTCTAGACAGCTTCAGTATCGGCTTGTCGCTCTCAGGCGTCTGTAATGCGGTGTCAAAATTCGTAGCAAAGAAGGCGGCTTTTTTCACTAAGTTTTTATCGTCAAAGCAGTATACCCATTCGTCCCGACCAGTCATGATTCCCGTTGAGAACGATTTGAAAATAGTTCGTTCCTGCCCCTTCGTCTTGGCCGCTTTCGTCGCCTTATCGGCCACCGCAATCATACTGTCCCAATCGTTTTCGGTCAGATTGATCCAGTTGTTATTCTTGTCGGGCGTGATTGAGACAAACGCGGCATTGCTTGCCTTGACATGCGACAGCCATGCCAGCTTTTCTTCCGCAGTATCCATTTCTGGCCTGCGCACATAGAATATCTTGGCGGGGGGTTTGGGTTTCACTGCATCCCGCTTGCGCCGCACCATGAATGAAATGGCAACGCCCGTTTGAATGCCAAAAACATTGTTCTTGGTGCCCGAAAGCTTGGGGTTGGCGCGCACATCCCCGCCCAGATCAACGATGTAAACCTCGTCAAACTCCTCGCTCACATAGCGCCGAAACCCATCAAAGGTGCGGCTGTCGATAAAGCTGCGGTTGGTGACAAAGGCGATGATGCCATCATCGTGCAAACGGTCGGATGCCCAGCGAAAAAACCGCGCATACATATCATAAACTGTGGTTTTCTGCGCGGTGGACAGTTTGACAAAGCTGCGCTTGATCAGATCATCAATATGCGGATAGGCGCGGTTTTTGTTGTTGTCATTCTCGTTCTGCTGCTGCGCGTTATAGGGCGGGTTGCCGATAACAACCGATATCTTACGCTTGTTCTGCCGCTGCACCCGTTCGACGTTTTCATCCGACAGCGCGGCAAACAAATTGCCCTGATGCCCCGATTTAATGCCCAGCCCCGCGATATTGTCCAGCGTATCGACAAAGCACAGGTTGGGAAATTCGGCATACTGCCCTGCGACCGATTGATAGGTGGCCTCGATGTTTAAATTGGCCACATAATAGGGCAAAATCGCCACTTCGTTGGCGTGCAGTTCAGATTTGTATTTGTGCTGCAACTTGGCAGGTTGGCCGCGAAAATATTCGATCATTTCGCAAATATAGGTGCCCGTGCCTGTGGCGGGGTCTAGAATCTCCACCCCTGGGTCGATCAGCCGTTTGCCGAAATGCTTGTCGCACAGCCAATCTGTGCCCTCGATCATGAATCTCACAATCTCGTTTGGGGTATAGACCACGCCCAGCCTGTCGGCAGCGGCGGGGTTATAGACCTTGTAGAAATTTTCGTAGATCACCTTTAGGAAGGTTTGCTTTTCGGCATGGCTGCTGATCTGTTCGGCATTGGTGTTGATGGCGGTGTAATAGGGCTTTAGCGCCTGCAACGTGTCTTTCTTGACCGCCCCCGTAAAGAACGCCTTTTCCAGCGCAAACAACAGCCCCGCGATGTTGTTGTTCTGGTGAAAATCAGATTCGTTGAACACGCGCGAAAAGATTTCTTCGGTCAGGATATGCTGGATAAGCATCTCGCGCACATCGGTGACTGTCAGCGCGGGATTGATGGTTTTCTTGGCGTGTTCTAGAAACTTTTCAGCGATGGGTTGGAAGGTGGCGTTGGTTGCATAGGCATCGTCAATCTTGGCCCGCAATGCCTCTAGCACGGCAGGAAGATCAGTTTTGAACTGCGCAACGGCGCTGCGGAACAGGGCGATTTCGGGGCGCTGATAGCCAAAGAACAGGTTCAGCAGCTTTTCCAATGTGGTGACATCGGTCATGCTGCAACGCATCACCTCGGCCTTGTTTTGCCACAGCACGGCGGTGTCGGAGTTTTCGTAAATGATGTTGTCTTGCGGATAGCCTTTCAGGCGTTTCTTTTCGATCTCAACATCTAAATCGTCGGCAGTATCCTTTGCCTCCCAATAGCCTAAGGGCACGCGAAGATCGTGCAGAATTGCACCATCAGGGTAAACTTTGGTGCCCCGTGTCGTTTCAACAAGATATTGGGGAATGAAAACCAAACCATTTGCTCTGGCCCAGTTCTTTAGCAAATCTTTGAAGGCTTCGCTGGTGACGGACTCTGTTGCCGTGCCAGCGAATTTCTTCAGCCTATCAATTTCGGCAAGGTATGTATTTATCAGGCGCTGGCTCACATCAACTCTCATCACAGCTACTGGCTGAGCAACGATAGCTTGAAAAGTTGGTTAAGAGCAAACCAAAAAGCCGCCCCCTTTCAGGAGCGGCTTTTTTGGGTATTGGTGCCCAGAAGAGGACTCGAACCTCCACGCCTTGCAGCGCTGGTACCTGAAACCAGTGCGTCTACCAATTCCGCCATCTGGGCACTGGGGGGCGATGTAGCGGGGGGCGCGGGCGGCGTCAACGGGGAAAGTGGCGGGGGCGGGAAAATTCCGCTTGCGGGGACTCTGGCGCATTGGCGCGCGCGGCGTGTCGGTACGGTGTAGGGACGGATGCAATACGCGTGCAATACGCACAGCATACGCAAAACATACGCCGCTTTGCCCTTGCCGCGCGCCACTCAGGGGATTATTCAGGCGGCAGATTTTGTATAAAAGGGTTCGGGATATGAGCAAACTCGTCACTATATATGGCGGTTCGGGCTTTGTCGGGCGCTATATCGCGCGGCGCATGGCGCAGGCAGGTTGGCGCGTGCGCGTGGCCGTGCGCCGCCCGAACGAGGCGCTGTTTGTGAAATCCTACGGCGCTGTGGGGCAGGTAGAGCCAGTTTTATGCAACATTCGCAATGACTTATCAGTCAAAGCTGCCATGGCGGGGGCCGATGCGGTGGTCAATTGCGTGGGCACATTTGACCGCGCAGGCAAAAATAATTTCCAAGCAATTCAACACCTTGCAGCCGCTCGCATCGCAACCCTTGCCGCCAAGGAAAAAGTTGGCGCATTGGTGCATATCTCCGCCATCGGCGCAGATGTAAATGGGGCCAGCCTGTATGCCAAATCCAAAGGCGCGGGCGAGGCGGCGGTTTTGGCGGCATATCCTAAGGCTTTGATTTTGCGGCCTTCTGTGATTTTTGGGAATGAAGATCAGTTCTTTAACCGCTTTGCAGGCATGGCCACCATGTCGCCCGTTTTGCCTGTGGTGGGCGGCGATACCCTGTTCCAGCCTGTCTATGTCGACGATGTCGCGCAGGCTGCGGTGAACGGGATTTTGAACAGTTCCAAAGGTGTTTACGAGCTGGGCGGGCCAGAGGTGGCCAGTTTTGCCAGCCTGATGCAGAAAATGTTGGGTGTAATCCAGCGCCGCCGCTGGGTGATGAATGTGCCGTTCTTTGGAGCGCGCATCATGGCGGGGGTTCTCGATTTCGCCTCGGCCATAACAGGCGGGCTGTTCACGAACGGGCTGTTGACCCGCGATCAGGTCACCTCGCTGCGCAGCGATAATGTGGTTGCCAAAAAGGCCAAAACCTTGGCCGATTTGGGGGTGGTAGCCACGCCTATGGACAATGTTATCCCCGAGTATCTGTGGCCTTATCGGCCCACTGGGCAATATGCGGCCATTAAAAACAGCGCCAGAAACCTGAAGAAAAGCTGATGGATTTCCTGATCGCCGCCCTTTTGGGGGTGCTAGAGGGGCTGACCGAGTTTATCCCTGTGTCCAGCACGGGGCACCTGCTGCTCGCGGGGTATTTTCTGGGATTTGAAAGCACAGGCAAAACCTTTGAGGTTGTTATCCAACTGGGCGCTGTGCTGGCGTTGGTGTTTGTGTATTTTGCCAAACTGGGCTGGGTGCTGGGCAATATGCACCGCGACCCCGCCGCGCTGCGCTTTGGCGTTTCGGTGCTGCTGGCCTTTGTCCCAGCCGTTGTGATTGGGGTTTTGGCGCATGACTTCATCAAATCTGTGCTGTTTGAAACCCCGCGCCTGATTGCGGTGATGCTGATTTTGGGCGGCATTGTGCTGCTGTTTGTCGATCGTATCGCGCCGCCTGCGCAGTTTGAAGATGCCAGCGCGCTGCCTTTGGGCAAGGCGTTAACGATTGGTTTGATACAGTGTCTGGCGATGGTGCCGGGTGTATCGCGGTCTGGTGCCACGATTGTTGGCGCGCGGATGCTGGGCGTGGGGCGCGTGGCGGCGGCAGAGTTTTCGTTTTTCCTGTCACTTCCCACAATGGCGGGCGCGGTGGCTTATGATGTGTATAAGAGTCGTGATTTGTTAGACTTCTCTGATGTTGGCCAAATCGGGGTGGGTTTTGCAGCGGCCTTCATCGTTGCGATTTTGGTGGTGCGCTGGGTGCTGGCCTATGTGGGCAAGAATGGCTTTGCTGTGTTTGGTTGGTGGCGAATCATCGTCGGAAGCCTTGCTTTGGTGGCGCTAAGTTTGGGGTTTTAGGCCTATAGGTATCGATGACTGACCTATTTTTCGCACCCAAAGCAAACTTTTCCTTCTAGTCCCGCAAAAAACCCGCCAATAGGTCAGCCATGCTGACTTTTAATCCAGGCCCATCCCGAATATAGCATCCGCAACGCTGCGTTTGAAAAGGGCTGGGCTATGGCTGCGGAAAAAATGCTGAAATTTGTCTCGTTGCATAAAGAGACGCCCGAGAAACGTCAGGCGCAGGCGCGCACGGCTGATTTCGACGAGATTTATCGCGGCTATGCTGCGGCAAAGGCCGAAGAGCAGGCCAGCCGTTGCAGCCAATGCGGCGTGCCGTATTGCCAATCGCATTGCCCCTTGCACAACAACATTCCCGATTGGTTGCGCCTGACTGCCGAAGGGCGTTTGCAAGAAGCCTATGAGCTTTCCCAAGCCACGAATACCTTTCCCGAAATTTGCGGCCGTATCTGCCCGCAGGATCGTTTGTGCGAGGGGAACTGCGTGATCGAACAATCGGGCCATGGCACGGTGACGATTGGATCGGTGGAAAAGTACCTAACCGATAAGGCGTGGGAAATGGGCTGGGTTAAGCCGATTAAACCTGCCGCCAAGCGCGCGGAAACCGTGGGCATTATCGGCGCGGGGCCTGCGGGGCTGGCGGCTGCCGATGTGCTGGCGCGGGCGGGCGTGCAGGTGACAGTTTATGACCGTTATGACCGTGCGGGCGGTCTGCTGACCTATGGAATTCCAGGGTTCAAACTGGAAAAGCCCGTTGTGATGCAGCGCATTGCGCAATTGGTGGATGCTGGGGTTACGTTTGTGCCCAACTGCAATGTGGGGGTTGATATTTCCTATGCCGATGTGCGGGCAAAGCATGATGCGGTGCTGATTGCCACGGGCGTTTATAAGGCGCGCGATTTGGATGGCGCGGGCGCGGGCATTGTGAAGGCGCTGGATTATCTGACCGCATCCAACCGCAAATCATTTGGCGATAGCGTGCCCGATTTTGACAGCGGCGCGCTGGATGCCAAAGGCAAGCGCGTGGTGGTCATCGGCGGCGGTGATACGGCGATGGACTGCGTGCGCACGGCGGTGCGGCAAGGTGCGACCTCGGTCAAGTGTTTGTACCGCCGCGACCGCGCGAATATGCCAGGTAGCCAGCGCGAGACGCAGAACGCCGAAGAAGAAGGCGTTGAATTTGTTTGGCTTTCTGCGCCTAAGGGGTTTGAAGGGCAAGGAAAAGTCACAGGCGTGGTCGTGCAAAAGATGCGCCTTGGCGCCCCCGATGCATCGGGGCGCCAATCGCCCGAAGTGATTGACGGGGCCGATTATGTGGAACCTGCCGATTTGGTTATCGGCGCGCTGGGGTTTGAACCCGAAGATATGAAGGCGATGCTGACCCCCGATTTGGGCACAACCCGCTGGGGCACGGTTAAGGCCGATTTCCGCAGCCATGCCACCAATATGGACGGCGTTTTTGCGGCGGGCGATATTGTGCGCGGGGCGTCGCTGGTGGTTTGGGCCATTCGCGATGGGCGCGAGGCGGCAGACGCGATTTTGGCCTATCTGGCGAAACCCGCCGCCGTGGCTGCTGAATAGGCGTATGTTTTACGTATTGCGCGCGTATGTTTTGCGTATTGCATCCGTCCCTACATGCGTTGGGACACCCAGCGCGCGCAAAAAAACCAATGGTCAGCAACGCTGACCTAAGCTGGAGTGACAGAATGAAAGCCCTCTGCGCCGTTCCACTTCTACTGCTGACCTCGCCCGCGTTTGCGGGCAGCTTTACGCCGCCTGAAGGCTGCGCGCTGAAGATGACGGTGCAATCGCGCGGCTGCAACGTGTCGAACTATTACATCTGTCAGGCTGATAACGCGGGCGATCAGTGGCGCGCTGATTTCGACCAAGAGGGTATTTTCTTTCAATCGAAAATCGATAGCGAAACCCAGTGGATTGAAAGCTATGAGATCAATCCGCCCGTCAAGCAAACGCTGGATCCAAACCCAACGGACCCTGCATCGTTCAGCGATTTGCTGGCTACGGGTATGGATAGCTTTGCCTTTGGCCTGTCAAAAGACAATGGCGAGAAATCGAATGTGCGCGGGTTTGATCGGCTGACGGGGCAAGAGGTGGTGATTGACGGGGTCACGCTGAAGCAAACCGAATTTGAGATGACCGAAACCGATTTGGACGGCAACGTGCTGCGCCAAGCGCGGGGGCGCGAGTTTATCAGCCCCGATTATCGCACGTTCTTTTCAGGCAGTTCCGAATTTTGGACGGGGGATGCGTGGTTGCCGCTGGAAGGCAGCCCGATGAGTTTTGACTTTGAGGGAGACAAAGGCTTTGGCGCGACGCAGCCGATATTCGATTGCGACGCGGTGCTGTCGCTGAACGAATTAGGGGTGGGCGATGCTGGCTGAACCCTATTTGGATGCGCCGCCCTTGCATATTGCCTATCTGGCGGGGCGCAGTGACCGTTTGATTTTGGCGTTCAGCGGTGTGGGCGATCGCACCGAGGCCATCCCAACACCCGAGGCCCCGCGCCTGACGGGATGGGATGGGGAAAACCATGTGCTGTTTATATCTGATGCCAGCCGATCTTGGATGAATGCGGCGGGGCTGGCGGATGCGCTGGTGGCCGCTGTGCAGGCGCTGGCCCAACGCATTCAGCCTGCGCGCATTATTGCCTTTGGCAATTCGATGGGCGGCAGCATGGCGTTGATTTTCGCCACGCTGTTCAAGCTGGACGCCGTGCTGGCGATTGTGCCGCAATATTCGGTGAAAGAAGACATCGTGCCAGAAGAACGGCGCTGGGGGCATTTTCGCCAGAATATCACGGCTTGGCCATTTCCTGCCGTGCCATTTCTGGCAGGCAACCCTGCGCAGATTATGATCTTGCACGGCGGCGAGGCGCGCGAGATGCCCCATGCCCGCCGCTTTAATGCGCCCGAAAGCGTGGATCATCTGGTTGTGCCGCAGTATGGCCATGCGCTGGCCGCGTGTCTGAAACGCGATGGTGTGCTGCGCCCACTGCTCGCCGCCGTGATTACGGGCGATATGCCCGCCGCCCGCACCGCCCTGCAACACGCTGGGGCCATTCCCTTTGCCGAGCATTGGCAACACCTAAAAGCCGCTAGAAAAGAAAGACGCCAAAATGCCACAGTATGATGACGCATGGGTCGCCGCCGAAGAAGCCAAGCGCGCATGGATGGATGCCAACAGCCTGTATAAGGCCGAGGATGAACATTCGTCCTGCGGCGTGGGGCTGGTTG